>CALGBV010000088.1 GCA_937884015.1 uncultured Bacteroidales bacterium | reverse complement strand
GGACTTGCCTTGCTCCATAGTTAGTTTATTGAATTTCTTTCCCAATTTTAAAGCCTAAATTGTAAAGTCTGTCAATGTCTTCTTCGCGGATTGGAGCGCCTTTCACTTCAACGCTTTCGGTGACAAGGTTCCAACCGCCTTCTTCAGCGTGTTTGCAGAGTGTCTTCACACCGCCACCGCCCCAGCTCATGCCGCCGAAAATGCCGTAGATTTTGTCTTTCGGCTTGAATTCGTTGAGCTCGTGAACGAGCAAAGTCATATTCGGGAACATGCTGCCGTAGTGTGCGCAAACCCCGATGATGACACCTTTGTATTTCCAAATGTCGCTCATGATGAAGGAGACCTCGGTTTTGGCTGCATCGTAAACACGTATGTTCTTGATGCCGGCTTCGGCTGCACCACGGGCTATGATGTCGGCCATGCGGGCAGTGTTGCCGTACATGGAACCGTAAACAATCACGATGCCTTCCTCGCTTTGGTGACTGCTCCATTGGATGTATTTGCCGAGAACCCATTGCAGATTGCTGCGCCAAACAAGTCCGTGGGACGGAGCTATCATCTTGATTTCCAATCCGCCGAGTTTCTGAATGGCTTTCAGGGTAGGTCCTGCCACTTTGCCGACGATGTTGGCGTAGTAGCGGCGCATGTCGTCTTCATAGAAACTGATGTCGGTTTCATCATCGAAAATGCCACCGTTCAAGGCACCGAAACCGCCGAAAGCATCGTTTGAAAAGACAATCTTTGTGCTTTGTTCGTATGTGACCATGGATTCGGGCCAATGGACCATAGGAACCATGAAGAATTGGAACGTGTGTTGGCCGATATTCAGAGTCTCACCATCGGCAACAATGAGTTTTTTGTCAATCGGGCCGTAAAATGCCTCCAAAGGAGCGAAGGTCTTAGCATTTCCAACGACTTGAACTTCGGGATATTCCTTGATGATGGCCGCAATGGCTCCGCTATGGTCGGGTTCGGCATGGTTGACGATGAGAAAATCAACTTTTCGGCCATCGAGAACGAGTTTCACCTTTTGAAGATACTCGTCAAAGAAACTGGCTTCGACTGGGTCGATGAGGGCAACTTTTTCGTCAACAATCAAATAGGAATTGTATGAAACGCCGTTTGGCAGTTCCATGTGGTTTTCGAAAAGTTCTGTGCGTCTGTCGTTTACGCCAACGTAAAAAATGTTTTCTGAAAGTTGAATGTGACTCATATCGCTTTTTTCTGTTTTTTATTCGAATATTTCAACGAAAACTTCCCTGCCATGCTTGCAAACTGGGCAAACGAAATCATCTGGCAGTTCGTAACCTTCGTAAATGTGACCGCAAACCTGACATTGCCAACGCCGCAACTCTTTGGCTGCTTTTTCAGCCTTTGGCTGTGGTTTCGGCTTGATGTTTTGCTGGTAATAGTCGTATGTCAGCGAAGGCTTGTCGGAAAGCACCTGTGCATCTTGAACTTCGGCGATAAACATGGTGTGTGTGCCGAAATCGATGGATTTCACCACATGGCAAGCGATGAAAGCATTGCTGTATTTCGGAATGTAAATCACGTTGTTCACGGCGCGTTGTTCTTCCTGACTGTTCTCAAATTTGTTGACATCTCTGCCTGACTGGAATCCGAAATGCTCGAAAACCGACATGGGCGTTTCGGTGGTCAGGCAGGAAATGTTGAACACGCATGAGTCTTTAATCAGGTCGTGGGTGTAGTTGCCTTTGTTGACTGTGACCGAAATTCTTAACGGGTCGCTCGTGAGTTGCAGCACGGTGTTGATGATGCATCCGTTGTCCTTGTTTTCGTAATTGGTGGTCAGGACGTAAAGTCCGTAACTGATTTTAAAGAGTGCCTTGTTATCCATAAAATTTTGATTTTAAGAAAATTGCAGGAACGTCTTTTCCGACACTCCCGCAATTTTCAATTGGTTTTACATTTCCGAGAAACTGTCTTTGCCGACACCGCAAAGTGGGCATGTCCAGTCGTCAGGGATTTCTTCAAATGGTGTTCCTGGGACAATGCCACTGTCAGGATCGCCTTTTTCTGGGTCGTAAATGTAACCGCAGACATCACAAACGTATTTCTTCATAGTGTGTTGGTTTTTAAAGTTCACTATGAAAACAATTCCTCTTCCAAAAGGTTCAACTAATCAATAATTTTCTGCCTTGATTTGGAAATAGGACTGTGGGTGGTTGCAGACTGGGCAAACCTGTGGAGCCTTTTTGCCAATCACAATGTGACCGCAGTTGGCGCATTGCCAAACCATATCGCCTTCGCGTGAGAAAACAATGCCGTCTTCGATGTTCTGGAGAAGCTTGCGGTAACGGGCTTCGTGTTCCTTTTCGATTTTGGCGACCATTTCGAACAGCACGGCAATCTTTGTGAAACCTTCTTCGCGAGCTTCTTTTGCGAAAGTGTCATACATATCGGTCCATTCGTAGTTTTCACC
>CALGBV010000087.1 GCA_937884015.1 uncultured Bacteroidales bacterium | reverse complement strand
ATTCCCTTGAGCTTGCGAAAGGGAATCTTTATTGATATACAACATTTTGCATTTTGTTATATAGAAGCGACCCAAAATATCGAAATGCGTTCGCTTATTTTCAGTAGGATTTTCAGTGTGGATTTTTAGCAGGATTTTGAAAAAATCTCCAACAAAATCCTTACTGAAAATCTCTCTGAAAATGTTTCTACGATTCCTTTTCATTTGGGTCGGGCAAAGCCCTCAAAATCTCAACTGAAAATCTATCTGAAAATCTTAACTGAAAAGGAAACGATCGCTTGCAAGTTTCCGCACACATAAATGTTTTGACCAAGGTTTTGCAAGTTTTGTGAAACCAAAAAAAATCATGTCTCTCTTTTTTATAATTTTGCTGAAAATTCAATGCAATGAAAACGATTGAAAAGATACTTAACTGGTTGATTTTAGCAGCATTACTTGCCGTTATTGCTGTTTGTATTTTCAGAACGGAAAAAAGCGATGCCACGGAAAGCCTTCCAAGCATAGAAGTCTCGGAAATTCATGATTTGTTTCCCGAAGCCCAGCAACTCCAGTTTTTAGACACTTCCTATTTCGCTGTCAAAAACACTGAAAACGAAACGATTGGAACCGTCTTGCTTTCATCGCCTTACTCCGACCACATCAAAGGTTATGCAGGAAAGACTCCTTTGCTCATTGCTCTTGATAATGACGGCAAAATAATGCAAATCAAATTGTTAGACAATCAGGAAACGCCGGGATTCCTCAAAAACGTTATCAATGCCGGCTACCTTGAATCGTGGAACGGCCTTTCGGCTGACGAAGCCTTGCAGAAAAACGTCGATGCCGTCAGTGGCGCGACCTATTCATCGAGAGGCATTCAGAACAGCCTGAAAGCGAGACTGGCAGTCGTGGCAAGACAAAACATCGTTGAAACCACCGACAACAGCGCACTTTTGCCTAACATCTGCATTCTGATTGTCGTCATCCTAGCATTGATTTGCTTTTTCAATCCTCAGAAGACCAAAACCTTGCGGCTTATCACCTTATTGCTCTCCATTGGAATCATTGGCTTTTGGCGCAATGCTTCAATGTCGTTGCTGAAATTCTACAGCTGGCTCACAAACGGCATCTCATGGCCTTTGGAATGGGTGCTCATCGTGATTTTCGCCTTGGCGGTGTTGCTGCCTTTGCTCACGGGAAAAGCCTTCTACTGCACCTATCTTTGCCCGATGGGCGCCTTGCAGGAAATGGCTGGGAAAGCCTGCAAGAAAAAAGTGAATCCTTCTAGAAAAGTGACAACTGTTTTGCTTGTCATCAGGAAACTGTTTTTGCTCACCTTATTAATATTGGTGGCGGCAGGCACAGGCATCGATTTGGCTTTTGCGGAACCTTTCAGCGTGTTCAGCGTGAAGAGTATCAGCGTGTTCAGCATTGTTTTTGCCGCCGTTGTGCTGGTGGTTTCGCTTTTCATCAACCGCGCCTGGTGCCGTTTCCTCTGCCCGACGGGCTTGCTTTTCGATTTGGTACGTCATATAAAGGCAAAAAAATAGCTCAAACGGACAAAAACCGAATGTTTTTCTAGTTTTCTTCAATTTTTTATACTTTTGCAGATTCAAATTTCAAACAATTAATCTTTACAAAATTATCGCGTATGAAAAAAGGTTTATTAAGTCTTCTTACAGGTCTTTTCCTGTTTGCTTTTGCAAGCAACTCACAAGCTTATGAATTGAGTGACAGATTGTTAAACTCAGGCAACGACAGCCACGCCTCGCTTTCTATGGCTATGGCGAATAAGGCAGCCTCGAGTAAAGTGGCTTTTAATTGCTATATTACAACGGAACCTCTTAGTTTAGGCTCATCCAGTTATCCCGAACAAGGGGATTTATTCATCATTAACCCCTTTTCGTTACATGGTTCGTTTGGTGTTCGTTTTCACAGTTTTTACGTAGGCTATTCTGTTGGCTTTAACCTGTCGCTTCTTCCAGATGTTCCTTATCATGATTATCATATGTTCACAAATATTCATCCTTTTACAATTGATGCGAAATACTTTATTCCGACGGGAGGCAGCAGCCTGTCTCCTTTTGTGAATCTTAAATTAGGCGCAGCAATTAGTGCTGATTTCGGTTCAACTGGCGGATGGGAATTTATTCGTAGTGATTATCCAGTCACAATGGGTCTTAACGGAAGTGTTATCGTAGGTTGTGAATTTGGCAGATTCGTGCTGGGCACCGGAATAGAATTGCATAGCGCACAAACAGGAAAATCGTTTGAACAGGAAGGTTTTTATCCACTCGATGCAACCTACCATGCTGCCACATTTGTCCTCCAAGCTGGTGTCAGAATCGGCAAAACCGTGAAATAAGGAAACACGTATCGTGCTGGATTCGGTTCATGCAAAAGAAGTAATCTATAGGATTAATTCTGATTTTGGTATGATATTTGTTTCATTTCCAATGTTATTAAATTGGAATTGAAATGAAGAAACTACTGTTATCACTCGCATTGCTGCTTTCCTTCAGCCTGACAGCCAATGCACAAAGCATAAAACGGCCTAATCCGAATCGGCATCGTCATTATGTCGAATACGCGAAGCCAGCGCCACACCGTCATGTTCAGCAAATGCCTGATTATGTTGGCGAATTCCGTTTCCATGTGATGGGTTCCATTGCTCCAGGCAGCATCGTGCAGATGTTCCGCCGTTACAATCCGAATAGTTTTATGGTTGGCGGAATGTTTGAATATCAGGCTGGCAGAGCAGTTTCACTTGGCATTGGCGGTGAGTTTTACGGCAGCTATTGTAACGG
>CALGBV010000086.1 GCA_937884015.1 uncultured Bacteroidales bacterium | reverse complement strand
CAACGAAAGCATGAGGGTTCACGAAACCGCTGACGGCACCATGGTCGATGACCTGCCACAGGAAAGACCTTACTATCTCGGCAACGTCATCCAAATCGGTTTTCACCGCCAGTTCCATCCGAAATTCAGTTATGATGTCGGCCTCGACATTGGCTACACGGGCGAAACCAAACGCATGTTTGAAAAGGCTCACCAGATGTATAACGACGGCCACGAAAACTTCACCACCTACGATGTGCCGCTGCTCGAATATTCCTTTGCCCGCAGCCTGCACATTGCGCCTTCGGCGATGTTTGAAATCAACTACAACAATTTCGCCTTCTGTCTTGGCGGAGCCTATTATCTCTGGCACGGCATCTATTACGGCACCGACCAGAAAAAGACCTGGGGCTTGCCCGAAGACAGCGAAAGCCGTTTTGAGGACACCTATCTTCCACCTTGTTACCGCACATTCTACGGACGTTTGGGCTTCAAATACTATTTCGGCGAAAACAAGAATATGTTTGTCGGAAGTTTCATGAAAGTCCATGAAGTGGTTATCGACTACGCGGAATTCACTTTCGGCATCAACCTTTTCAGCTGGGAAAGCAAACACGAGCGCACTTATAGATAATGAATAAAAGACTGTTACTTTTCTGCCTGCTCTTTTTGTCAGGAGCTGCGTTTTCACAGACTTTCGACAACCTTTACATTGAGCCAGGATTCAATTATGGCCATTTGACCCCTTTCGACCCTTCGCACGCCAGCATCGGCGAGGCCAAGCAATGGAACATCGACATCCGCATCGGGCAGCAAACCTACGGACTGAAACGCTGGCAACAGGAATTGAATTACCCTTCGTTCGGCCTGCAACTGGATTATGAACACAACACGCTCAACGATGCCCAATACATCCGCCGCAACGAACAAGGCGAAGCCGTAACCACCTACGAGCCACTTGGCGACTGCATTGGCATTTCAGGTTTCCTAAACGGTTCTTTCTATAAATCAAGGATTTGGTCGCTCGATTACGACATCATTTACGGCATGGACATCTGGACACGATGCCACAACGAGTTTATCGGCGCACGATGCAATTTCCACGTCAGTTTCGACCTCGGCCCGACTTTCCGCCTCAGCGACCGTTTCGATTTAGCCTTGCGCTACATTTACATCCATTCTTCCGATGGCGCCATCCGCCTGCCCGACTATGGCGTGAACAGCCACAATGCAAGACTAGCCGTGCGTTATCGTCTCGCCGAACCAAAGGGAACAATTAAAAAGGAATACGAACCATTTGCAAAGACTTGGAACGCTTTCGTTTCGGAAGGCGTGGGATTCTTGCAGACCTACACCACACAAGGCGACCAGATTCCGGGCGAAACGCCAATGTTTTTCGGCAACACGATTAGAGTCGGCGTCACGAGGCAGTTCTCTCCGAAGTTCATTTGGGATGCCGGCCTCGATTTCCTTTGGACGGGCGAAACCAAAATGCGTTACGAAATGCTCAATGAACCATACAATTTCTGGCGTTCGACACACATCGCCGCCTCCGCCGATTTCGAAATTCTCTTTGGCCGTTTCGCCTTCTGTGCTGGCTTGGCTTACTACCTGCACCACGGCATTTACAGCGGCACCAACGAAAGAAAAACCTGGGAATTTGGCAGCCTCAGCGAATTTGAACAAAACCATCTGCCGCAATTCTACACCAATTATTACGAGCGCGTGGGCTACAAACTCTACTTGGGCAAAAACAACCGACACTACATCGGCACCTTCATGAAAATCCACCTCAACAGCATCGATTATATTGAGTGGACCTACGGCATTAGACTTTGATGAATTTCAAAAACAATAGAGACGCTGCACGCAACGTCTCTATTGTTTTATTTCAGCAGCGCATCTTCCACAATTTTACGCATGTAAGGCCTGAGTTTGTCGCGATTGCCGAAATACACCATCATCAGGGCGGCGAACTTGGCGGCCTTGGCATTCAGTTCCTCCAATGCTTCAGGCGTAGTGATGCCATAGTATTCGCGTGCGAAAATGCGCCACACTTCTTCCATCTGACTATTGTGGATATGATAAAGATGCAAGGTCAGCTCATCGGGATTGCATTTGCACACGAAATAAAGCATACCCATGTCGAAAAGCGGGTCGCCATAGCGGAAATCGGCCAAATCAATCCAAAAGTTTTCAATGCCATTGGTGATGACATTGCCGATGTGCAAATCGCCATGTAGGCATGTGGTGGCATCGGGCACCGAGTCGATGAAAGCCGCAATCTTGGCCTTTTCCTCCTCGTTGAAATCGTTTGAGGCAGGAAGATACGACTTGAACATTTCCTTTGCCGACGGAAACACATCGGTCGGGCAAGGCGTTTCGTGCAGGCGTTTCGTCATGTGTGCAAATTCCACGGCATATCTTTCCAGCTGGTCAGGCTCTTCGGAGATGGCTCTTGCAAACGAACGTTTCGGGCTGATGCGCTCAAACTCGACACCGACACGTTCGCCGTCAGTCACCAAACGGTAGGCTTTCGGAATACGCAAACCCAAATCCGTCAGCAACGACGACACTTTCAGTTCGCGAGCCGGCACGCTCAAGGGGGCAAAAGATGAATAGAGTTTCACCATAGTCTTGCCGTTTTTATGATCGTAAGTGAGCGAAGTATAGCCATCGCCGCTTTGCGTGTAGTCATTCATGTCGAGAATGTCGGGGTTCAGTCGGCCAAACACCTTGTCGACCAAACTGGCAAATTCCTTGAAAGCCATAGTATCGGACAAATCCTTCAAGGCACTTACAAGTTCACGATAATGCCACTCGTGGTCGGGACGGCCATTCGGGGCATGGAAACGGTCCCAAAGCTGATCGCCCAAAACGCAATAATCCTGATAGATGGCGCGCATATTGGAGAGTTTGTCGCCCAAGGCAACCATTTTCGCATCATGCGAAGCATTGGCAAGATGGCTGATGGCTGCTTCCTTACGACTTCGCCACGAGGCCACTTTATCCATGCCTGGCGTACGTTCCTCGCTTTCGTCGTTGACCAGCGAAGCCACCCTTTCGCCAAATTCGGCACGAATCTGTTCAATAGTGACATCGGTATCCTCAACGGTATCATGAAGGATGCCAGCAATAATCGTATCCTCATCCATATGCCATTCTTCAAGAATTTTCTTAACAGCCATAGGATGTACGATATATTTTTCCCCAGTCCTGCGAAATTGGCCTTCGT
>CALGBV010000085.1 GCA_937884015.1 uncultured Bacteroidales bacterium | reverse complement strand
CGGCTAGCAAAGTCTCCATGTTGGTGAGTTTGTCGTTCAGGATTTCATATTGAAGCTTCATGTATTCCAATTCGCGTGCCTGCATTTTTTCCTTTGGCGAACTGAAGAACGTATACAGAAGAAACGCAAACAGAAAAGCGAACCCACCAAACATCAGCAAAGCCAAAAGAGCACGTCCGACAACCGCTTTTTTAGGCAGTTTGTACTTCTCAAAACTCAATGTCTTATGATTGAATATGTATTTCTGACGTTTCATGCGTGCAAAAATAGAAAAAATTAAACTAAATTTGCACGCTTTTTTAATGACAAATAATAATACCTACATAAATGAACGCATTTGAAATCAGAAACAGCTTTTTGGAGTTTTTCCGTTCCAAGGAACACACCATCGTTCCTTCGTCACCAATCGTAGTGAAAAACGACCCTACCCTGATGTTCACCAATGCTGGCATGAACCAGTTTAAGGACATCTTTTTGGGCAACCAGCCTGCCAAATTCAAGCGCGCCAGCGATACGCAGAAATGCCTCCGTGTCTCAGGCAAACATAATGATTTGGAAGAAGTTGGCCACGACACTTATCACCACACCATGTTTGAGATGCTTGGCAACTGGTCGTTTGGAGACTATTTCAAGAAAGAAGCCATTGCCTACGCTTGGGAATACCTGACTGAAGTCGTGAAAATTGACAAGGACAAACTTTATGTCACCGTTTTTGGTGGTGATGAAAAAGATGGTCAAGGCCCTGACATGGAAGCCTATAACTACTGGCTTGAACATGTCGACGAAAGTCGCATCATCTATGGCAATAAGCACGACAACTTCTGGGAAATGGGCGAAACCGGTCCTTGCGGTCCTTGCTCCGAAATCCACGTCGACCTCCGCGACGATGCCGCCCGCGCTCAGGTTCCTGGCCGCGACCTCGTCAATATGGACGACCCGCAAGTGATTGAAATCTGGAACCTCGTGTTCATGCAATACAATCGTTTGGCTAACGGCCTGCTCGTGGAACTGCCTGCAAAGCACGTCGATACCGGCATGGGCTTCGAGCGTCTGGTCCGCGTGCTGCAAGGCAAGACCTCGAACTACGACACAGACATTTTCCAGCCGCTCATTCAGGAACTGGCTAAGATGTCAGGTTTCGCCTACGGCAAGGAAGAGAAGATAGATGTCGCCATGCGTGTCATCGCCGACCACTTGCGTGCCGTCAGTTTCGCCATCGCCGATGGACAGCTGCCATCCAACAACGGAGCAGGTTATGTCATCCGCCGTGTGTTGCGCCGTGCCGTGCGTTACGGTTTTACCTTCCTCAACTTTGACGAACCTTTTGTATACAAGCTTCTGCCTATCCTTGTCGGCCAAATGGAGCATAACTTCCCGGAAATCAAGACACAGCAGGAACTCGTCACCAAGGTCATCCGCGAAGAGGAAGCATCTTTCCTCCGCACTTTGGCACAAGGCATCAAGCGTTTTGAAGGTTATTGCGAACAAAACAAAGGTCAAAACATCGACGGCAAATTTGCTTTTGAGTTGTTCGACACCTACGGATTCCCAATCGACCTCACCAACCTCATGGCTCAGGAAAAAGGTCTGGAAGTCGACATGGATGGTTTCAAGGCTAACCTCGACGAGCAGAAGAACCGTTCACGCAAGGCCGCTGAAAAAGCCAATGGCGACTGGGTCGTGGTGAAAGAGACCGAACAGCCGACGCAATTCATCGGTTACACCGAGACTTCGGCAACCTGCAACATTCTCCGTTTCCGCGAAGTGACGGAAAAGAAGAAGACTCATTTCGAAATCGTCCTCGACCGCACACCTTTCTATGCTGAAATGGGTGGACAAGTCGGCGACACCGGTATTTTGGTTTCCGAAAACGAGACCATCAAGATTTTGAACACCATCAAGGAAAACAATCTGGCCATTCATATCACAGAGCAACTGCCTCAGAATCCTGAAATGGAATTCACGGCAACAATTGACACAGAGCGTCGCCAACGCATTGCCAACAACCACAGTGCCACGCACTTAATGCACGCTGCATTGCGTCAAGTCCTCGGCACGCACGTCGAACAAAAAGGCTCTTTGGTCGATGACCAGCGTCTGCGTTTCGACTTCAGCCACTTCGCAAAGATGTCGCCTGAAGAAATCCGCCAGGTTGAAGACATTGTCAACCGCAAAATCAGAGAAAACATTAAAAACGAAACCCTCGTCGACATTCCGGTTGACGAAGCCAAAGCCTTGGGCGCAACTGCATTGTTCTGTGAAAAATATGGCGACAAGGTCCGCGTCGTAATGTTCGACAAGAACTACTCCATGGAACTTTGCGGCGGCACACACACCTCAGCCACGGGCAATATCGGCACATTCAAAATCATTGCTGAAAGTGCCATCGCTGCCGGTGTGCGCCGTATCGAAGCCATCACAGGCGAAGCCGTCGAACAATATCTGAACGACAACCTCGACCAATTGGGACGCATCAAGGAAATCGTGAAAGGCAACGACGTGGTGAAAGCCGTCGAATCGCTTGCCGAACAGAACCAAGCCCTGAAGAAAGAAGTGGAACACCTGATGCAGGAAAAGGCTCAAAACATGGCCGAAAAACTGATGACGAAAGCCACCGACCACGAAGGTTGCAAACTGATCATCGACACGCTGAACTGCACCGGCGACCAGCTCCGCAACATTGCCCTGATACTGAAGCAAATGAATGAAAACACCATTGCCATTCTCGGTTCCATCAACGAAGGCAAGCCTTCGCTGTGCCTGCTGTTACCAGAAACCTTCGCCGATGCCAAAGGCTTGGATGCTACAAAAACAATCCGCGAAGTCGCCAAGGAAATCCAAGGCGGTGGCGGTGGTCAGAAGACCTTGTGCGTGGCAGGTGGCCGCAATGCCGACGGACTGCCGAAAGCCATGCAGATGATTCGAGAGAAAATATAATTTCACCTTTATGAATTATGAATTGAGACGCGATAAATCGCGTCTCTACAAAAGAATAAAAGCTGCGATTATTCGCAGCTTTTATTCTTTAAAAACTCCATCAATTTCCGCGTTGCACGTCCACGATGACTGATGCTATTCTTGACTTCGCTACCCAATTCGGCAAAAGTCTTGTCAAAGCCATCAGGCTGGAAAATCGGGTCATAGCCGAAGCCTTCCGAACCGCGCTGTTCCCTGGTGATTTGGCCATCGCAACGGCCTTCAAAATAATAAGTCCCGCCATTCAGGTTCAAGGCAATCACCGTGCGGAATGCAGCCTTTCGGTTTTCGCAGCCTTTCATGGCATTCAGCATTTTGTTCACATTGTCCTGATAACTGCAATGCTCTCCCGCATAACGTGCCGAATACACGCCGGGAGCGCCATTCAAGGCTTCCACTTCAAGGCCGGTATCGTCGGCAAAGCAATCAATATGATAACGGTTTGTGATATAATCCGCCTTGATTTTTGCATTGCCTTGAATCGTGTCGGCATCTTCGATGATTTCTTCATGGCAGCCCAATTCCTCAAGGCTCATGACATGGTAAAGGCCATCCATAATCTGACGCATTTCCGCCAGCTTGTTCTTATTGTTTGTTGCAAATACAATATCGCGCATAAGAGAGTAATTTAAAGATTTAATATTCAAAAATTTAAAGATTCAAAAATTCACACCGCTCATTGAGTTTGTCGAAATGACGAATTAAAGAATCAATGGCTTTCAGTTATCGGTTCGCGGTTTCCAGTTACTGACAACTGATAACCGACAACTGACAACCCAAAAATCAATCCAATTTCCAGTCGATAGGTTCTATGTTATGTTCAATCAAATAATTATTCGTTTTTGAAAAATGGTGACAACCAAAGAAACCTCGACTTGCCGAGAGTGGCGAAGGATGCACGGAAGTAAGAATCAAATGCTTGAATGGGTCTATCAATGCACGTTTTGCAATGGCATAATTTCCCCAAAGGATAAACACGAGATGCTCACGTTCTTCCGACAAGGCACGAATGGCAGCATCGGTGAAAGTCTCCCAGCCATGGCGCGAATGTGAGGCTGCCTGTCCGGCACGGACAGTCAAAGACGCGTTCAGGAGCAGCACACCTTCCCTCGCCCATTTTTCCAAATTTCCCGAATGTGCCATTGGGATGCCCAAATCATTGTTCAGTTCCTTGAAAATATTCAGCAGACTCGGCGGAAACTGCACGCCATCGGGCACTGAGAAAGAAAGTCCATGCGCCTGCCCAGGACCATGATAAGGGTCTTGTCCCAAAATGACGACCTTCACCTTATCGAAAGGCGTCAGGTTAAAAGCATTGAAAATCAGTTTTCCGGGAGGATAAACGGCATAATGCTGTTTTTCCTCAACCAAAAACGACTTTAAGTCGGCGAAATAAGGTGCTTCGAACTGCTCGCGCAGCACTTTGTACCAGCTTTCATCTATGTCAGGTTTCCTAATTTCCATAATTCGATAAATTTTCTGCAAAGATGGAAATAATTCCGATAAAAAGTCGTTAATTTGCAAATCAAATTACAATTCTATGAAGAAAAAAATTGCCATAGCATTATTAGTAGCCATTGTTTCAGGTATTCTCATGACGGCTTGCAAGTCAAAATCAGGTTGCCCGGCTTACGGAGAATCACGCAAATACCAGAAGGAAACCCGCTTCTGATAAGGCTCGCCGGAGGCACTAAACGAGAAATGCCATGAAAAAACCGGTCATCAGAGTTTTATTGTTCACGCTGTTGCTTTCAGCGTGTCCTTTTTTATTGCATGGCCAAGAGATTGACATTGATTCGCCAAACGGCACACCCATTGAGGAAAAAATCATCTACAACCATCAGAATTCCATCAACATAGGCATTCATTCCCAAGGCTTTGGATGCGGATTCAAGATTGGAAGGATCAAGAACATCCACACCACTTGCAATTGGGAGACCGAGTTTTTCACGCTTAATTCACTGAAGGAAATCCGCATGATTTCAGGATACGCCAATCCGCTTGCACGGCCTTTCGTTTACGGCAAACTCAACACGGTTTTCGGAATCCGTTTCGGCTACGGTCAGGAAAAACGCATCTACGGAAAACCTTATTGGGGCGGCGTGGAATTACGCTGGATATACGAAGGCGGCGTTTCGTTAGCCATGCTGAAACCTTATTATTACTACGTTTTGGTATATCAGGAAAACGCCATGGGAGAGTATGAGGAAGTCTTGAGTGAAAGAAGGTTCGACGACCAAAGCCAATGGCTCGACATTGTTGGCAAGGCTCCTATTTCAAAAGGTTTCAAGGAACTCGGATTTTCTCCCGGAATTCATGTGAAAGGCGGATTGAGTTTCGACATCGGCACCTCAAAGACAAGATACCAAGCCATCAATTTCGGCGTTATAGCCGAGTGTTATCCAATGGGCGTTTCCATCATCGATTCGCAAAGAAACAGGAGACTTTTCCTTACGTTTTTCATTTCCTATAATTGGGGCTCAAGATTCAACAAATAACCTTTTTGACACAACTCCAAATCCAATTGTCTTTCAAAAACGGCAAAAGGCTTGAAGCAACTGACAATCAGTTATTTCAAGCCTAAAAGATTATTAAACAGGCGGAACTCAGTTCGTCTTAAACTTGTATTTCACCTCTTTCAGGTCTTCGTTGGCCTTGGTGATTTTCTTTTTCAAGCCAGCCTTGTAATTTTCCACTTTGGCAGCCATTTCGGGATCACCCAAAGCCAGCATTTCGGCAGCAAGGATGGCGGCATTCAGCGAAGCATTCACGCCAACGGTGGCAACCGGAATGCCTGGAGGCATCTGAATGATTGAGAACATGGCATCCAAGCCATCCAACATGCCTTTCACAGGCACGCCAATCACAGGCAATGAGGTGCTGGCGGCAATCACGCCAGGCAAAGCGGCAGCCATGCCAGCGGCAGCAATAATGACCTTGATGCCGCGACCTTGGGCTTCGCGGGCAAAGGTTTCAACCTCTTGCGGCGTGCGGTGTGCGCTGAGGGCGTTCATCTCGAACGGGATTTCCATCTCGTCGAAGAACTGCGCAGCTTTTTCGAGAACGGGAAGATCGCTGGTGCTTCCCATGATGATGCTAACGATAGGTTCCATAACAAATGAATTTGAACGCAAAAATAGTTTTTTTCGGCTTTCCTGCCTTGATGTTTGATCATTTTTTCATCAACCATCTTCATATTGGCATTTATTTTGTAATTTTGCTTGTCTAATCCAAACATCAAATCACCATGTCAAAACTTCAAACATTAATCTTTGCTTTTGCGTTAAGCACCTCCGTTTTTAACGGATACTGCCAAGAGAAACCTTCAATTTTGGCTCATGAAGTTGCGCCTCACTGGTATGTCTTCAACAAGCCTGGATACCTCGTCAAAACAGACAACAACATTCCGCTTCTTGTCAAGGATTTCATCCCTATTTGCAAGGAAGAGTTTGGCCTGAGCGAACGAGATGAACTTCGTCCAAAAGATGGATTCCGTGCAACTCCAACGGGTGTCGCCAAGTATCAACAATACTATGACGGTTACGAAGTGGAGGGAGCTACCGTTATCGTTGAATCCAAGCAGGACACTGTAACAATGGTTTCATCGTATTTGGTCGGTAACTTAGACTTAATCACATCCAATCCTATTTCCAAATTAGAAGCGCTGTCTATTGCACTGAGTGCCATCCACGAAACATTCATTTGGCAAGACCCCGCCTCATTAAATGGCTATTGCAGAAATTACGATGGAAGCTTTGACTCCATTCGCTATAGAAAGCTACTACCCAAAGGAACACTTTGTATTGCAAAAGCATACAACACTACTTTAGAGACAGATAATTACAGATTCGCATGGAGATTTTGTATAAACACAGTCTCACGAGAATATAGGATACTCGTAGATGCTAATAATGGAGATTTGTATGAAGTTGTTGATCAAACTTGCCATATCACCAACCAATTTGATGAAGATGCCGTAGTCTATACTTTGTATGACAACGAGCACTTTATGGAAACATACAAGCTGCCATTATTCTCTATGTGGACACTACAAAATTCCAAAGGCAATATGACGCTATTAAATGGTAATTATGTATTCGACTATGACAATGTATGGGATGATAGCAATTCTGCCCCAGCCTCAACTGCACATTGGATTATAGGAGAATTAGCCGGGTTTTATAAAATGAAATATTTGAACTACCATATTACAGACAGTGTACTAATTGACGCTGGAATCGATAGTATAACCGCCTTTTATAATGTTTTGGGAAGCAAAATCAAAGAAGTAACAACAAGAGGGAAAAACGCCACAATCGATACGACCAATACACCAAATGGTCTTTATTATGTTAATGTCGTTGCGGACGGGATTCACACAGATAAAGTCAAAATTGTAATCAACAAATAAGAAGCGACAACGCATCGAAATGAAAACGGTAAAAGTTATTGACAAGGAATTTGGGCTGTACATCCCCCAAGAAAAAATCGAAAGCAGCATCCAAAATGTGGCCAACCAGATCAACCACGACATGGAAGGCATGAATCCGTTGTTTCTCGTGATTCTCAATGGTGCCTTCATGTTCGCGTCCGAGCTGTTCAAGCGCATCACCATTCCCTGCGAGATTAGCTTCGTCAAGTTGTCGTCGTATGCGGGTACCGAGACCACCAACGTCGTACGCGAGCTCATCGGCTTGGACCATCCTTTGAACGGCCGCCACGTGGTCATCGTAGAAGACATCGTCGACACGGGCCACACCTTGCGCTACACCACCCAAAAACTCCGCGACTTAAAGGCCTCCGATGTGCGCATCGCCACGCTTTTCTTCAAACCGGACAACTTCAAATACACCTACCCCATCGACTACAAAGGCATGGAGATCGGCAACGAGTTCATCGTAGGCTATGGATTGGATTATGACCAACAAGGACGCAATCTACCGGATATTTATAAAATCATCGAATAACCATTCGGGATTGGCCAAGGCCAAGAAATCTTGAAAAAATCTATTTCAAAATCATTCAAGATCAAATTATTGAAAGATTTCTTCTCATTTTTGACAGATTTCTTTGCGAAGCAAATCCTATAAAACCACAACAAATATGCTAAACATCATTTTATTTGGCCCTCCAGGAGCCGGCAAAGGAACGCAATCACAATTCCTGCGCGAAAAATACAATCTGACCTACATCTCGACAGGAGAAATCCTGCGTGAAGAAATCGCCGCTGAAACCGAATTAGGTCTTCAGGTCAAGGAAATCATCGGGCAAGGCAACCTCGTTTCTGATGAGATCGTGGCAAAAATCATTGAAAAGAAGATTTCTGAAAACCGCGAATCAGCTGGTTTTCTGTTCGATGGTTATCCACGCACCGTGAAGCAAGCCGAAATCCTCGATGATATGATGAAGAAATTCAACATGAATCTTTCTGGCGTCCTCAGTCTTGAGGTGCCAGAAGAAATGCTCATCGAGCGTATGCTTGAACGCGGCAAGACCAGTGGCCGTGCCGACGACAACCTCGAATCCATCAAGCACCGTTTCGTGGAATACGAAGCCAAGACCCGCCCAGTCCTCGATTTCTACCAAGGCAAAGGCAACCTGCACCCAGTGAATGGCGTGGGCGAAATTCCTCAGATTTTCGAAAACCTATGCAAGGTGATTGAAACCTTATAAAAACAAGGGTGAATTTTCACAACCAATCTGTAGAGACGTAGCGTGCTACGTCTCTTTTTCAATTGCATTTTCAGACGTAGCACGCTACGTCTCTACATTTTTCATTCAGCATGTTGCCAAGTCACATCGCGTTTCAAAATGGCGGGCGGATTGCCTCCAACAATCTGATTTTCACCTGCAAAAGACGAGCGCAATTGTGTTCCTGCTGCCAAAACCGTGTCATTCGGAATTTCCGCACCTTTCAGCAACACGCACTTGCAGCCAATCCAGACGTGGTTACCGACCGTAATCGGCTTGTCAGGATTGATGCGCTCGTGCTCCTTATTATATATAGGATGCTCATCCGTGTCCATCACCAGCACATCCCAACTTATAAGGCAGTCATTCCCAAAAGTGATTTCCTTGGCGCAAACTATTGTACTTTCGGCAGTTATGTTGAATTTTTCTCCTAAATTCAGTTTTCCACGCACTGAAATTTTTGATCCGTGACCAATGCTTGCCTTTCCAGCAAAATTCACTTCACCGCTCACTTGCCAAATGGTGCGTGAACGCTTGCGATCGTAATGGCCGACATCGCCAAAGCCGATTTTAACCATCGCAGTTTCAATGTTTTCCGGTAAATTCACCTTGCCATGTAACTCTCGCAAAAAAGTGCGGTGTGAAACGATTACAGGCATTTTAATGCCCGTTGCAAAAGGAAAATAATGCAAGTTGAAACGCAAGGATTTCGGAATGGAGCGAAGGATGTTGAAAAAGTCGAATGTGGTCATTTCGTTGCTGATTTGCTCGCAAAACTAATAAAATGTGCAATGCGGAACGATGTTTATGGAATAAAAAGTACTTTTGTGGCATGAAAGTTATTTTTCACTTAAAATATGACAGCCATTGGGGCGAAGAATTGTTCTTGACGGGTAATATGGATGCTTTAGGTTCATGGGACCCTGAAAATGCGCTTGCGATGCGTTATGTGGATAATGGTTATTGGTCGGTCATCATAGAACTTGATGAGTCGGAAACCGTTGAATATAAATACATTGTCAAGGAAAAGGGCCAGATTAGATGGGAAACTCGCGGAAATCGTTGTTGGAAAGTTTCAAAGTCGGTCTGGGATGCTTTTGATGCTGAAACCCTGGAGAAAAAGGTTGGTGTTGCCGTTCCGCTTTTCAGTTTGCGTAGCGACAACGATTTCGGCATTGGCGAATTTTCCGACTTGATGAAATTGGCCGATTGGTGTGTGGCCAATAATTTGAAAATCATCCAACTGCTTCCAATCAATGATACCAGTGCGCATTTCGATTGGCACGATTCTTATCCTTATAATGCCATTTCGGCTTTTGCCTTGAATCCGGTTTATCTGAATCTTCAGAATTTGGGTGTTGAAGAGAACGAACTTTTCAAAGATGAACAGCAGCAACTCAATTCGCTTTCGTTTGTGGATTATCCGAATGTGTTGAAAACCAAATGGAAGTACTTGAAGACCGCTTTCGCGCAGCAATGGGAATTGTTGCAAAATGATGGATGTTTCAAGTCGTTTTTTGCACAAAACGAGGATTGGCTTGTCCCTTACGCCGATTTCTGCGCACGACGCGATGCAAACAATACGACAGATGTCAGCCGTTGGTCGGAACATGCCGGCGAAGGCTGCCGAGAGTTCTATTATTTCCTGCAATTCCATTGCGACAAGCAGTTGCGTGAGGCTGTAAACTATCTACATTCCAAAGGCATCATGCTGAAAGGCGATTTGCCCATTGG
>CALGBV010000084.1 GCA_937884015.1 uncultured Bacteroidales bacterium | reverse complement strand
GCCGTGGCATGACTTTCAGCGAGGTGCGCGAATATGAGTTCGGCGACGACATCCGCAATATCGACTGGAATGTCACGGCTCGTTTCAACCGTCCTTTCGTCAAGATATTTGAGGAAGAGCGTGAGATGACGGTCATGCTGCTCATCGATGTTTCCGGCTCAAACGATTTCGGTTCCCTGTCGCAGTCGAAACGCGACTTGACGGCAGAGTTGGCCGCCGTGCTTGCTTTTTCGGCCATTCAGAACAACGATAAGGTGGGCGTGATTTTCTTCAGCAGTAAGATCGAGAAATTCATTCCGCCCAAGAAAGGCAGTTCGCATATCTTGCGCATCATTCGTGAAATCGTTGACTTCCAGCCGACTGAAAGAGGCACCGACATTGGCGAAGGCTTGCGTTTCCTCACCAGTGCCATTAAGCGTCGCACTACGGCTTTCCTCATTTCCGACTTCATGACCACTAAGAGTTTTGAAAAGGAAATGCAGATTGCCGCCAACAAGCACGACCTCGTCGCCTTGCGTATCACCGACCGTCGCGAGATGGACATCCCGAAGGTGGGTCTGGTGAAATTCCGCGATTCGGAAACAGGTGTCGACCGTTGGGTGGATACCTCAAGCAACGCTTGGCGCAAGGCTTACCAGCAGATGATTCAGTATAAATCGTCCGAATTGAGCCGCACTTTCAGCGTGCATGGCATTGATAACACCTTGATTTATACCGATGAAGATTATGTGAAACCATTGATGCAACTTTTCAAGAAAAGGGAATCAAGAAGATGAAGAAATGTATTTTGTTTGTCATGGCCTGCTGCTGCTGGTTCTTCGCTTCGGCACAAAATGTCGAAGTGTCGGGCGAGGTGGATGATGCCAACGTGTCGGTCGGCAAGCCATTTGACTTGAATTTGCACCTGAAAGTGCCGTATGGTTACTATGTGGAATGGAACGAGTTTGCCGGTGATGCGCTCTCCGACCAGATCGACATTCTGAAAAGAGGCCAAGTCAACCGCACTGCCGATGCCGATAGCAACATCATCGTCGACCAGACTTTGACCTTGATGACTTTCGACACGGGCCGTGTCCAGTTGCCATCGGTGGCTTTGACTTATGCCAAGTCGTTCGACGACCCGATGCGTATGCAGGCGCTCACCGACCCGATTGATTTGTTTGTGACGACTATCACGGTCGACACCACACAGTCGTATCGTCCTATCGTTGAGCCTATTGCGGAACCAATCAGCATGCGCGATGTGTTCCCGTGGCTGTTGGGTCTGCTCTTGCTCGTGCTGATAGGTCTCGGCATTTGGTTCTATCTGAAGCATCGCAAGCCGAAAGTCGATGAAAACGGCAATGTCGTTTCAGGACCAGTCATCCCGCCATATACCAAGGCCATCGACGATTTGGAGAACCTGCGTCAGCAGAAACTCTGGCAGTCGGGCAAGACGAAAGAATATTACTCCTCCATGTCCGACATCGCCCGTGAATACATCGAAGGTCAGTTTGGCGTGAATGCCGTCGAGATGACCACCGATGCTATTTTGGAGGAAATCAAGCCATTGCGCTTCAACGAACAGATTTACGGTAAGTTGAAAGATACTATGGAACTTGCTGACTTGGTGAAGTTTGCCAAATATTCCACTACTTCGTTGGAAAACGATGTGGCGATGAACAACATGACGGATTTCGTGAATGAGAGTTATGCGCACTATCAGGACATGAAAGCCAAGGAAGCGCAAATCGAGGCCAATAAGAAGGCCGCCGCCAAGGAAGCGGAGAAGAAGGAGGGACAGGAAAATGTTTGAACAATTTGAATTTGCCAATCCCGGTCTTCTGTGGGGACTTTTGATTGTGCCTCTGGCCATTGCATGGTATGTGTTGCGCCACAGGAAACAGGAAGCCTCGGTGCGTTTCTCCGACATGAGCGGTTTCGCCAACTTGCCGAAAACATGGAAAGCCTATTTGCGTCATCTGCTTTTTGCCTTGAAAATGGCGGCTTTGGCCTTGTTAATCATTGCCATAGCACGTCCGCAAAGTGCTTCGACCAATAAGAAATCCAATATTGAAGGCATCGACATCGTGATGGCTATGGACGTTTCGGGTTCCATGTTGGCCCGCGACTTGAAGCCCGACCGCTTGACGGCTGCCAAGAATGTGGCTTCGGAATTTGTCGAAGGCCGTCCGGGCGACCGCATGGGTCTGGTCATTTTCTCAGGCGAATCGTTCACCCAAGTGCCTTTGACCACCGACCATGGCGTGATGCTCAATATGCTTGCCGAAATGAAGAACGGTCTCATCGACGATGGTACTGCCATTGGCGATGGCTTGGCCACTTCCATCAGCAGGTTGAAGGACAGCGATGCCATCTCAAAAGTCATCATTTTGTTGACCGATGGTATGAACAATGCCGGTTCCGTCGACCCGTATACGGCTGCTGAAATGGCAAAACTGTTTGGCATCCGTGTCTACACGATTGCTGTTGGCACTTACGGCACGGCACCTTATCCCGTGCAGACGCCTTTCGGTCAGCAGATACAGCAGATGAAAGTCGAAATTGATGAGAAACTGCTGCAAAGCATTGCCAACTCTACCGACGGCAAGTATTTCCGTGCGACATCCAATCAGAAATTGGATGAAATCTATCAGGAAATCGACAAGTTGGAACGTTCCAAGATTGAGGTCACGGAGTTCCGTCGTCTGCACGAAGAGTTTTATCCTTTTGTGGCTTGGGCTTTGGCATTGCTCTTGCTTGAGTTCCTGTTACGTAAGACTATTTTTAGAACGATAACTGATTAAGGCTATGGAAAACGTATTAAGATTTGAACATCCAGAATATCTTTACGGTCTGATAGTCATTCCGTTATTGATAATCATTTATATTCTGATTTGCATCAGGCAGAACAAGCAGTTCAAGCGTTTCGCCAGCACCGAAATGCGCGAATATCTTGTCCCGTCATACTCTACGCGTCGTCGCAATTTCAAGTTTGTCGTGTTCCTGCTGATGGTGCCCAGCCTCATTTTGGCTTTAGCCAACTTGCAGAGCGGTTCGAAGATGGAAGAGGTGAAGCGCGAAGGCATCGATTTGTATCTTGCCGTCGACGTCTCCAATTCCATGAATGCGGAGGACATCGCGCCAAGCCGTTTGGAACGCTCCAAGCAGGCTATCAACAAGCTGATTAGCGACATGAAGGGCGATCGCATCGGTGTCATTGTCTTTGCTGACAAGGCTTTCGTGCAGCTGCCTATCACCACCGACTATACCGCTGCCAAGATGTTCCTCTCGACGGTGAACACCAGCCTTGTGGCATCGCAAGGTACAGCCATTGCCGAGGCTATCAATCTGGCCATGAGGTCGTTCTCTGAAGAAGACCACAGCAAGGCCATCATCATCATCTCCGATGGTGAAGACCATGAGAATGACGAAGCCGTCAAGGCAGCACAGGAAGCCGCTAAGCAAGGTGTGAAGGTCTATACCATAGGCATGGGTCTGGCTGATGGCGCCCCGATTCCGGAATACAACCAGTATGGTCATCAGGTCGGATACCGCAAGGACCGTCAGGGCAATACCATCATCACCCGTCTCGACGAACAGATGCTGCAGAAAATCGCTTCGGCAGGCAATGGCTTGTATGTGCGTGCCAGCAATTCGAATGTGGGCTTGGAAAAGATTTACGACGACATCAACAAGATGGATAAGTCGGAAATTGAGACCAAGGTCTTCACCGATTACGAAGACCAGTTCCAATGGTTCGTTGCAGCGGCCCTCATTCTGCTGCTGATAGAGATTTTCATTTCGTCGGGCAAGAAAGAGTGGGAGAGAAAGTTTAACATTTTTGAGAAGAAAGATGAAAACATTCAGTAAATACATATTGACACTGGCCTTTTTCGTGATGACGGTTTCGCTGTCGGCACAAACCGATGTGAAGCTGATCCGTAAAGGCAACCGCAATTACAAGCGCTCGAATTATGCCGAGGCTGAGGTCAATTACAAGAAGGCTTTGGAGGCGCGTCCCAACAATGCCAACGCACAGTTCAATCTGGGCGATGCCTTGTATGCGCAGGAGAATTATGATGGTGCATACGAGACGTTCCAGAAAGTGCTCGACATGACACCCGATGCCAAACTGAAATCGAATGCTGTCTTCAATATGGGCAACTGCCTTTTGGCTCAGGATAAGTTTTACGATGCTTTTAATATATATAAGGTGTCGCTGAAACTGAACCCTGACAATGCCGATGCGCTTTATAATCTGGAATATTGCCGTGCGCATTTGGTCAAGAGCCACATCTATATATATAAAGGTGTGGAGCATGGCTCGATCGAGTCTTCTGAAGAAGTGGCTTTCAACGGGCAGAAGGTCACGCTTTCGGCACAGGCCGAAGAAGGTTATGCCTTGTCGAAATACATTGTGGTGCGTGCGGACAATACCGAGGTCACGGTTGAGGTGAGCGGCAGCAGTTTCATCATGCCGAAATTCGATGTCTTGGTGTCAGCTGAATTCAAGCAGGCACACAAGATTTCGATTGAAGAAAACATTCCTCACGGCACGGTGATGGCCGACAAGCAAATGGCCGTTGAAGGTCAGCAGGTTGTGCTGAGTGCACGACCTGAACTGAACTACATGGTCGACAAATACACGGTTTACAAGACGGGCAACCGCAACGACACGATACCGGTCAACGACACGGTTTTCACCATGCCTGACTTTGATGTGACGGTGACGGCAAGTTTCAGAACGGCTTTGCACGTCCATGTGGATGCCACTGAAAACGGCACGATTCGCGTCTCCGACAGTTTGGCTGTTCCAGGTCAGAATATTGGCGTGATTGTCACTCCGAACAAGGGCTATCAACTTGCCGATTTGCGCGTGGTCAGCGATACCGATCCTACCATGTCGGCACCGGTTTCCGATGAAAACGTTTTCCAGATGCTGGAGACCGATGTCACGGTGAAGGCTACCTTTGTCGAAGCCGACCGTTATTATAAGGTGATGCCCGATACTTTGGTTGAAGGCGGTCATGTCCTGCTCGATGTTTCGGAGGCTACGCCTCGCGAAACGGTGGCTTTGCGCAACGCGCCCGAACCAGGTTACAAATTCAAGGAATACCGCATCACGATGGATGGCGACACTTCGATTCACATCCAGCCTCTGGGCAATTTCTTCACCATGCCTGATTTCGATGTCGTGGTCTCGGCTGTCTTCGAAAAGAATGAAGATCAGAACCAGGACCAGCAGCAGCAACAACAACAGCAACAAGACCAGCAGGACCAGCAGGATCAGCAAGACCAGCAGGACCAGCAACAGCAACAAGACCAACAGCAGCAACAGCAGCAGAATCAGGAAATGTCGAAAGAAGACGCTCAGCGCATGTTGGATGCTTTGGAAAACCAGGAAAAGAAGACGATGGAGAAGGTCAACGAACAAAAAATCAGGACCCAGCCGAAACGTCAGAGTGAGAAAGACTGGTAAATGGAAAAATCATTATTTTTGCAGCTTCAAAAGAATTACGTATGAAGAAGATAGTTAGATTGCTTTTGATAATCGGAATTTTGGCACCGGCCATGCTTTGGGCGCAAGATGTCACCTTGAAGGCATCGGCCAAGAAACAGGTCGTGGTGGGAGAGAAGTTTCAGGTTGTCTACGAACTGAATGCGGAAGGCAAGAACTTCAAGGCACCTTCGTTTGACGGTTTCAATGTCGTTGGCGGGCCTTTTACCTCATCGAGTTCAAGTTTCCAGATGATCAACGGCTCCATGTCACATTCCGTCACGAACACTTACACTTTTGCCTTGCAGGCCTATAAGGAAGGTGAGTTTCACATTGGTTCTGCATCGGTGACGGTGAAAGGCGATAAGGTGACAAGTAATGCTCTGGACATCAAGGTTTTGCCTGATAACGGCAATGCTTACGGTGGCAATTCGCAATATGCCCAAGGTGGCCAAAGTCAGCAGCAGCAAAGCTCCAATGACCCTCAGGTCAGCGGCAAGGATTTGTTCCTGAAGGTCACGCCTTCTAAGAAAACCGTTTATTTGGGCGAACAGCTTGTCTTGACTTACAAACTTTACACCAAGGTTGGCGTTTCATCGCTTTCGGTTTCCAAGATGCCGTCCTACGCAGGTGCTTGGATGAAAGACATTAGTGATAACAACGGCGGTGCCTTGCGTCAGGGTTCGGAAGTCGTCAATGGCATTGAATACACAACGGCTGAAATTCAGAAAGTTGTGCTTGTGCCGCAGCGTGCCGGTAAATTGGTTATTGACCCAATGTCGATTGAATGTATCGCTCAGGTGCCTACAAGCCGAAGCAACCGTCGCAACAGCATGGATCCTTTCGACTTGTTCTTCAACGACCCGTTTTTCGGTGGCGGCTACACGAATGTGCAGAAAGAACTGAGTTGTTCGTCGCTTGGCATCGATGTGAAGAGCTTGCCTGAAGATAATAAGCCGGCAAGTTTTGCAGGTGCCGTGGGCAATTACAATTTCAAGTCGGAAATCGACAAGACCGAACTCAAGACCAACGAAGCCTTCACTTTGACTTTGACGGTCTCGGGTCAAGGCAACATAGAACTGCTTCAAATGCCGGAACCTGTTTTTCCGCCTGATTTTGAAGTCTATGACCCTAAAATTATTGTCGATGCTAATCCTTCGGCAAACGGAATTTCGGGTACGAAACGCGCTGAATATCTTGTCATTCCGCGTCGTGTCGGTGATTTTACCATTGCACCGGTTGAATTTTCGTATTTAAATCCTGCCAATGGTACCTACACGGCCTTGAGTTCCGACCAATACGACATCCATGTCGAAAAGGGAGAAGGCGATCCCGATGGCAACACTATTTACGCTTCCAATCAGGAAGGCATCAAGTATTTGGGCAGCGACATCCGCCACATCATGACGGGCAATGCGCATCTCAGGAGCTCGAATAGTTTCTTCTTCGCTTCGCCGGCCTATTTCGTGATATTGCTTGTGCTGCTTATTGCTTTCATCGTGCTGTTGATTGTCTCGAAGCAACGTGCAGCCTTGCGTCAGGATGAAGCCAAGACCCGCAACAAGAAAGCCACCAAGGTAGCCCGAGGCCGTTTGAAGAATGCCTTGAAATACCTGAATGTCAAGGATCAGAATAATTTCTACAATGAAATGTCGCAGGCTTTGTGGGGCTATATCTCCGATAAGCTGGGCATTGAACGCGCCAAATTGTCGATGGAGACGGTCAATGAAGCGATGTCGGCCAAAAATGTTCCAGAGGATTTGACCAAGCAGTTTGTCGACACCTTGAACAATTGTGAGTTCGCTCGCTTCGCTCCTGGCGATGCCAGCAAGAAGATGGACGACCTTTATCAGCAGGGTATCGATGTGATTTCAAAGGCGGAAAGGGTATTGTAGTTAGGAGTGAGGAATTAGGAGTAGAGACGCGATTTATCGCGTCTGACAACAAAATGTGAAATATAGTGAAGCACCGTGTGCGTCCGAAAAACAGCATAATTTAAAGTATAATAGAATGAAACGTATCACCTTATTAATATTAATAGCGGTTGCGCTCATGCCAAGGTTTGTAGCAGCGCAGGAATCATACGATGCATGGTTCGAGCAGGCAAATGCAGCCTACAACGAAGGCAACTATCAGAGCGCGTTGGATCTGTACAATAATATTGTCGATGCCGAACAGGAATCCGTACCTTTGTATTTCAACTTGGGTAACACCTATTATAAAATGGGGACTTACCCTATGGCCATTTATTACTACGAAAAGGCCTTGAAACTCGACCCGAGCAATGCCGACGTAAAGACCAACCTTGAAATCGCCAACCTCGCCATAGCCGACAAGATTGAATCGATTCCGCAGTCATTTATCGTCAAAGGTTGGAACAATGTGAAAAACATGTTCTCGAGCGATGCTTGGGCAACGGTTTCCATCATTAGTTTTGCAACCCTTTTGGTGGCTTTGTTCATGTTTTTGCGTGCCCGTCGCATGGGTTTACGCAAAATGGGGTTCTTTGTCGGAATTCTGGCATTGCTGGTTTTCGTTTTCTCTTTCATTTTTTCAATGGAAAAGCGTAATGAGGCCATGGAAAAGAATCACGCCATCATTATGACGCCAGCTGTGACGGTGAAAAGTTCGCCCAACGATGGCAGTGTCGATCTTTTTGTCCTTCACGAAGGCACAAAAGTCACCCTTCTCGACGAAGCCGATGGGTGGAACAAGGTCAGGATTGCCAATGGCAGCGAAGGCTGGCTGCCGAGTGATGCAAGTCTCGCTTATTGAGCGGGTTAGGCACAACGGAACAAGTTTTTTTATAAAAAAGCACATTTTTTTTCTCCCAAAGTGATTTTCTTTGGGAGAATGTTTTATATTTGCAGACTTATTGTATATAATGGAATAATTAAATTGATGTTTAATAAACAGATAGTTAATCAAAATTTCGTGATATGAAAAAAAGATTTTTACCTCTCAGTTTACTTCTGGTAATCATGATGTTAGGCCAGACGATGGCAATCGCTGGCAATGGCGGACACTATGTCCCACGTACACAAGGATCGGCTACGGCAGATTCATTCATGAGTGAACTTCGTGCCAATCAGCACACCGGATTGATTGATCCAGCCCTGATGCTCAAGGCTTCCAATCAAGATGCAAATGCTAAAGGTGCAGAAAATGACCCTCTGTATTGGATCAACATGGGTCCTGACAACTTTGGCGGTCAGACATCTGCAGTCGTTTATGACAAGACCAATTCTGACATCATTTACATCGGCTCAAAAGGCGGTGGCGTCTACAAGAGCTATAACCATGGTATCACATGGCATCCAGTAGGCAACAAGAACCTCATGGTGAGTTGCATGGTTCAGGATGTTAATGGCGTTATTTATGTTGGCACAGGCGATTGCGGTGCAGCCGCTACCTATAATGGTCTTGACCAGCAGTCATACGACAACAGCTTTGTTGGCAGCGGTATCTATAAGATTGAAAACGACCAGTTGACTCAGCTTCCGAGCACAGCTCCTGCTGCTTTTGACGCTGTTTGCGATTGGAGTTTCGTCAATGAACTGGCATTAGTCGACGGCAAATTGGTTGCTGCAACAGCAAGCGGTTTGAAATATTCCGCTGATAATGGTGCTACTTGGGCAGTCGCCAAGGATGCTGAAGGCAATGAACTTTCAGGCAATGCCATGGAAGTTAAGGCTATGGGTCAAAAGGTTATGGTTGCTGTTGATGGAAAAGTCTATACCGGTGACCTCAATGCAATGGTATGCCACTCGGCTGATGCAGTCGCTTACGATGAAGATCACCAAATCATCATGATTCCTGCAGCTGCCGAACTTCTTGACATCGCTGTAGCTCCATCAAATGATAATGTGATTTACGCTTCATGCATTGATGCCAATGGCGTTCATTCAGGTGTCTATATCTCTGAAAACCAAGGTGCTATTTGGAAGCTTATCCAACCAACTTCTTCTGCCGATTATGGTCATAACATCTATTCTGGCTATGGCAAGAACAACCATGGTTTGGTCGTCGACCCAACGGATCCTTATTCAGTGTATGTCCTGGGTTATAACCTTTGGGAACTTAAAAGGACAAATGATGAGAATGGCTATTACATGGCCCTTCAACATTCTAACGGTTCGGCTACAGTTTATACTTCTTCAAGCCATCTCCATGTTGGCTTACACGCCATGGTCTTCAATCCTGATAGGGAGATAAGAGAATTCTTCATCGGTACTGATGGCGGTATCTTCAAGGGTATGATTGAAGGTGGCGATTATTTCACATTCGCAGACTGCAACAGAAACTACATTACGACCCGTATGTTCAATGTGGCCTACTCCAACAATGTGAAGCGTGTCATGGGTGCAGCTCTCGACCATGGTACATTGATGATTGAAGGTGATGAAAACGTCAACCATGTAACAACTGGTTTCTGGGCTTATTCAAACGGAAGTGACAATGGCGCTTTCGGTTCTTTCAGCGAAAGCTATCAGCCAGGTTCTTGCGCATTCTCTATGATTAACCCGAATACCATTTTCGTTACTACAAAGAATGGTGGCATCAAACGTTCAGAAACAGCTGGTGCCGACTGGGTTTCAACAAACTTCACCGAAAGCCTCTCACCTGGTATCTCTTCAACTTCATTCCGTATGCCAATCCTCCTCTATGAAGATTATAATGACGAATTGAACCCTGAAATGGTGTGGTTTAAGAATGAAGACTCAGTTGCTTATTATGCTGACTCAACACAGTTGATGAGTGTTACAGGTTATCCTTTCTATGCTCATAATATTGGAGTTATTGCTCCTGGTGATTCTATCCAAGTTCATGACCCAATCAGTGCAAAACTGTTTTTCTGCTATAAGAATTACTTCTATATGACAAGAGGCGCTTTGAATTTCGCAGCAGCTCCAACATGGTACCTCCTTTCTGACAAGAACACTGAATTCAAGGGTGAACCTCTTAGCATGGGCATTAGCGCTGATGGCGACAATATGTTTGTCGGTTTCAAAGATGGCCGTTTTGTCCGTATCTCTAACCTGAACACTGTTGTTGATGCAGCTTCTGGTTCATTGTCAGATACAACTGGCAGCTTCAAAGTCACCACAACCCTTATCGAACTTCCTATCGATGGTCAGTGCGTCACTTCAGTTTCCGTTGATCCTCGTAATAACAATAATGTTGTTGTTACACTCGGTAATTATGGCAACGACAGCTATGTGCTGTATTCAACCGACGCTATGTCAGATGTTCCTACATTTGTTTCAAAGCAAGGCGACCTGCCAAAGATGCCTGTCTATTCTTCAGTGATTGAAATGACAACTGGTAAGGTTATCCTCGGTACTGAACATGGTATCTATATGACTGACAATATTGCTAACCCAACTTGGGTCGCTCAAAACGATCCTATGGGTGATGTGCCGGTTATGGATCTGAAACAGCAGATTAACTATCATGCTGACCAAGTTGTCAATACAATCTTCCACGAAGGCAATGAAACTTATTTAATTCCTGTCGTTTATGAAGGCATTCACAACCAAGGCATGATTTATGCCGCTACTTACGGCAGAGGTCTCTTCCGTTGCGAAAACTTCAGAAAGCAGGAATATCAGTCAGTTCCTGAGATTCCAGCAGTTGTTGAGGTTTCAACTGTCAGCATGTATCCTAACCCAGTTAGTGACATGGCTAAGGTTTGCTTCGAATTGAACGGTAATGCAAATGTCAGCTATGAAATCTACGATGTTTGCGGTCGTCGTATCATGAGCAGAAGCCTTGGTAACTACATGGAAGGCAAGTATGAAGAAAATGTCGACATGAGCATGCTCAGCAGCGGTGCTTATATCCTGCGTCTCAACCAGGGTGCCAAGAGCTCAGCAGTTAAGTTCATGGTCTACTAATCCTTTAATAGGAATAATGAATGAATAAGGAGGGCTTCCGCCCTCCTTATTTTGTTTTATCGCATGACCTTATTGCTTATTTCTTTTTCCTACAAGTCGTATAAATGAATCCTTCTTCCAGGCAAGGATGCGTTTCTATTTCCAGATCTGACAACAATTGCGGGGTGAGCAAATCCCGCAAATTGCTTGTTATGCCTTCGCCTGAGCATTTCAGCACAGCTTCCTTGATAGTCCAGAGGCGAATGAATTCAGCATTGGAATTGGCTGATTTCTCAACGCTTGCAATTTCCTGTGCGTTGCAACAATAATGCAACAAGTTGTCGCTGATGCCCCGTTCCACGGCTTCGATGTCGCAACCGACTTCTGTCGTGCCGTCAATCACGCAGAGTATGCCTTTCTTGCAGTGACTGAGGTTGAAATGAATGTCGGGATGTTTACGCAAAATGGGCTTTTCGTTTGCGATGTAGTCAAATTCTATTTCTTCGTCAATGCCGAAATCGTTTTTCAAGCCTTTTTTCAGCAGAATGAAAGCCGCAGCACATTGCACCCGTCCCATAAGGAATTTATAGCGCAAGGCTTGTTCTTTTCTCCATTGCGGCAGAAGCGGCAGCATTTCCTGCTCGAATTGCTCCTGCGTAACGCTTTCGGGATTATGGAAAAGATAGGTCTTCATGGCTGTTTCTTTCTAATCATCATCAGGCCATCTCTTACAGGCAGCAATACATTTTCGACGCGCGAATCGTCCGTCACCATTTGGTTGAAGCGGATGATGGCTTGTGTGTCGCGTTCCTTGGTGTTTGTGTTCAGCACTTTGCCTTCCCAAATCACATTGTCGGCAAGGATAAAGCCACCCTTTGAAACCTTATCAATAACCAAATCATAATAAATCGGATAACTGATTTTGTCGGCATCAATGAAAACGAGGTCGAAAGGACCGGAAAGGGTAGGAATGACGCTTTTGGCATCGCCCAGAATGAGGTCGATTTTACTTTCCACATTAGCCTTGGCAAAATACTTCCTGATGATGTCCTCGTATTCCTCGTTGGCTTCAATGGTGGTGATTTTGCCATCTTTACCCATGCCACGCGCCATGCAAATGGCTGAATAGCCTGTGAATGTGCCGATTTCAAGCACGTTTTTTGGTTTCAGCATCTGACAGATGAATTGCAAAAAACGTCCTTGCACCTGTCCCGAAGCCATGCGCGGATTCATTACGTGAAGGTTGGTCTCGCGATACAATTCCTGTAACACCGTATCGGCTGGCGTGGTATGATTTTCGATATACTCGGATAAAACGTATGGGTCAATCATGGACTTTTGGATAATTTGACAATTAGACTATTTGACTTTTGGATAATTTGACAATTAGACCGCGATATTCCTGCTCATTGGGCCATTTGTTTTCTGCTTTCTTTCTTCTTTCCTCCTAACTCCAAATTCCTAACCTCTAACTTATTAACTTTCCACTTCAATCCTCTTTTCCTTCAAAAATCAGAGTGCTCAGTTGTTTTTTGTCAAAGACAAGATTTGCAGTTTCCATAATGTCGCTTGCATTAACGGCATTCACCTTGCGGATGATGTCTTCCATATATTCCAAAGGTTCGTTCATGATGACGGAACGCGTGATGGAAAGCAATTCGTTCATGCCCGACTCGTAGCCCAAAGCCACTTGCCCGATGATTTGCTGCTGGGCGTGATTTAATTGCATTGAACCGAGTTTTTGATTGCAAACCTTGTCCAATTCCTTGTAGGTCAGTTCGATAGACCTGTCAAGCGAATCGGGGTCGACGCCCATGTAGATGCTGATGAGACCAGTGTCGGAATAGGCGTTGTATTGCGATTCGATGGTGTAGGCAAAACCATATTTCTCGCGAATATTAAGGTTGAGTCTCGAACTCATGGCAGGACCGCCCAGAATGTTGTTGAGCAAGACGATAGGCATTTTCAGCGGACTGTTGTATTCGGGTGCCATGCCGCCAATCATGCAGTGACTGAGGTGGTTGTGCCTTTCCGCCTTGATATATTGTGGTTTGTAGTTTGTGAACGGCACTCGCTGCTTTTTCACGATATGAGCCGGCTGTTCGCCAAAATAACTCATGGCAAGCCGTTCGAAATCCTTGAAGCTGATGTCGCCAATCGTGCCCAGCACGATTTGGTCGGTGCTGTAATTGTTTGCCATGAAATGACGAACATCTTCGCGCGTGAATCCTTTCACCAATTCAGTGGTTCCCAATATGTTCCTGCTCATCGGATGACCTTTGAACATCATCTCCTCAAATACATCATAGATTTCGTCAGAAGGCGAATCCAAATAGGAGTTGATTTCATCGAGAATGACTTCCTTCTCTTTGGTCAGTTCGTTTTCGGGGAATGTGGAATGGAAAGCAATGTCGGCAAACAGGTCGAAAGTGCGCTTGTAATGCTGTTTCAGAAATGAGGCTTGCAGACAGGTCTCTTCCTTAGTGGTGTAGGCATTCAGGTCGCCGCCGACATTATCGAGACAGCTCAAGATGTGGTATGCCTTGCGGTTTTCGGTGCCTTTGAAAATGGTGTGTTCAATGAAATGCGCCATGCCGTTTTCATGGTCTTCTTCGTCGCGCGACCCTGTGTTTACCATCAGGACAAGGTGAGCGATCTCTCCACTTTTCTGTTTATGAATCAGCCGGATACCATTTGGCAAAACCGATTCGTTATATTTTTCTTCTTGCATGTTGACAAATTAGAGACGGCAAAAATACGGATTCTATTGGCAATTGGCGAATATTTCTTATTTTTGCTACCTTATTTATTTAGGTGAATGATCAAATTTAGACTACAATATGAAATGGTTTTCGGTTATCAATTGTCGGTTCAAAATAGTTCAAAATGGTAAAGAAACTGTTCAAAAAGTTTAAATCAAAATGTCTAAAAGTCTAAGAGTCAAAATCACCCATAGCCCTAAATTCAAAATGTAAACTAAATTTGCGCAATTACTTATAAAAACACATCCAAATCATACGCTTATGAAAAAGCATCTTTTTACACTATTGCTGGCTTGTCTGTGTTTCAGCGGATTAGCCCAGACCATCGACCCCGATTTGGCTCTTGAAATGAGCCAACATGGAGAAAACGAGAAAATCAAGGTCCACATTCTGATGAAGGCCAAACCCGATCAGGCGGCATTGCTCCGTCAGGCCGATTATTATGTGAATCAGGAAGAACGCCGCATTTTTGTGGTGAACGAACTGAAGGAATTTGCGACGGCATCGCAATTCGACTTGCAGAACGCCTTGCGCGAAATGCAAAGGAACGGCTTAGTGGAAAACATCCATTCCAATTGGATTGCCAACATGATTGCCTGCGAAGCCACCCAAACGGCCATCAACGACATTGCAAGCCGCAATGATGTGGAAATCATCGGCTTCAATGCTGATAAGAACTGGATTCCTGACGGAGAAGTAGGTAGTCCGGTTCCCTCAACCCGCGAAATCACCCAAAACGTCACGCAAGTCAATGCCGATAAGGTTTGGGGCATGGGCTACACGGGACTAGGCGTTGTCGTTGCCGTCATTGATACAGGCGTGAATTACAACCATGTCGACGTTGCCGACCACCTTTGGGACGGCGGAGAAGAGTTTCCCCACCACGGCTACGATGTGATTAACCATGACAACGACCCGATGGACGACATGGGCCACGGTTCGCACTGCGCCGGCACGGTTTGCGGCGACGGAAAGGCGGGCAGGCAGACAGGCATGGCTCCCGATGCCACTCTGATGTGCGTCAAGTGCTTGGATGCTTCGGGTAATGGCAATGCGACCAATATTTCCGATGGCATTCAGTGGGCTGTCGAACACGGCTGCAACCTGTTCAGCATGTCGTTGGGCATTGCGAACAGCACGATTTCCGAAAGAACTTTGCTGAGACACACCTGCGAAAACGCCTTGGCCGCTGGCGTGGTTGCTGCCATTGCCGCCGGCAACGAAGGCGATATGCCGTGGATGTACCCGGTTCCAAACAATGTGCGTGTTCCTGGCAGCTGCCCTCCGCCTTACATTGATCCTGACCAAGCCGAAAACCCCGGTGCCTTGAGCT
>CALGBV010000083.1 GCA_937884015.1 uncultured Bacteroidales bacterium | reverse complement strand
GATTTCAAGCCGCAATTGACGGTATAATTCGAATAAGTTTCAGCAAACAAGGTCTGCGTTGGCGAATTGTAATTTGCCGAGCAATTGATTTCCAACTTATTCCACAATTTTGCCCAAACATAAAGCTGGAAGCTGTACGACCACATTTCATAGCCTTTCCTGTCGCCATTCAAGCCCAAATCGCTCTCAAGATAGGAATCGTAAACATTGGCATACAACCTCACATTGAACATGCCTGACGGACGATAAGTCACATTAAACTCGCCACCGGCATTGTAGGCACGCCCGACGTTGACAGGCCGCATACGCAGCACATGACGGCCATACAAACAATCATAAACGGCTTCGCTTATCGTATTGATATCGTTTGATTTACCCTTGTAGTAGCCCGAAATTCCGACATAGCCGAACGTTGGCCAGAACTTCGTCCAACCCGCCTCGAACGAATGGGTGTAAATCGACTTCAAGTTATCGTTACCCGTTCTGAAACTGTCTTCATCGTAGAAACAATACATGCTGCGTTGCTCAGCTTTCGGGTCGGAAATGCGGTGCGTGTAACTCAACTTGAAATTGTGCATGCTCTTGGTGCTGTACGACAAATGCAAGGATGGCATAACGTGTTGATACTGATATTTTTTGTCGAAACCATCAGCATTGTGATAGTCGACATCAGTGTCGTAGAGCATGAAACGCACACCCGGCTTGACCGTGAAACCGCCAAACTTCTGCTGCAAAGTCACATACGCCTCGTGGTCGCGCACGTGCGAATCGTAGCAATAGGAACGCACCGAATCCATGACATACATATTATCAATCAGGCTGTCGTTTTTGTAATCCACGAAACCGCGCACGTATTCCGAACTGAGACCCACTGAAATCTCGCCATTTTCAGAATACGGGATATTGTAATTGACTTCAATGGAATTGTTCGGAGAGCGGTTGTCGGAAACATAACGCACCTCACGTCTGTAAAGATATGGCAATGAGAAGTTTCTGGTAAAATAATCCGTTGTCTTGTTGGAATAACTGCCGCAACTCAGACTCACATCCAGATTATGGCCTTTGTCGTTGAATTTGTGTTGGTAATACAAGCCCGAGAAGAAAAAGTCATACGTTTGCTTGCTATCTTCAGTTGTAAGATATTCGTAATCACCAATTTGATTAACGAACTCATGACGCAGTGTAAAGGCTGAATCGATGCCAGGATGAACCATTCCCGGACCATAGCCGCCCCAAAACATCAAGGAGTTTTTGTCGTTAATTTCGTAATTTGCATTGCCATAAATGCCGCCATTGATGAAACGGTGATCAAACAAGGTTGAATCGTGAGACCAACTTGAAAGCAGTTCCGGCCCAGCATAAATCTGCTGAGAGCCAACGGATTGACCTTTTGCCTTGCTCAAAGCGCCATTCACATAAATGTTCATCGAAAACTTTTCGTTAGCCCAGACATACGATACCCAAGGCACCGCAAAAGTCCGTGCAGCAGCATTGGCGCCAAAGCTAATGAACTGATTCTTTTGGATTTTCGCATTGGTGACGATGTTGATGATGCCATCGGCTTTCGAGCCATAACGCGCCGAAGGGTTGGTGATGACCTCCACATGGTCGATGGCATTGGCGGGCAGCTGCTGAATGTAAGTCTTCAGGTTTTCGGCACTGAGATGCGAAGGTTTGTCGTTGATCCAGACCTCCACACTCGAAGTGCCGCGCAGCGTGATGTTGCCTTCCACATCCACCTGAACGCCAGGCGTGTTTTGCAAGGCATCGGATGCCGAACCCGTCTGGATGCTTGGGTCTTCGGCCACGTTGTAGAAGGTCTTTTCGCCTTCAACGGCAAACAGCGGACGCTTGGCCAAGACCTGCACCTCGTCCAAAGTGATTTCGCCTTGACGCATGACCACAGGCTCCAAATCCATATTGGCGATAACCTCAATTTGACGTTTTGCGGTCTCATAACCAATGGCTAAAGCCTTGAGTTCGTAGGTGCCATTCGGCACATCCTTCAGTTCAAAAGCGCCATTGTCGTCGCTTGCCGTGCCGCACACGAAAGTGCTGTCGGCGGTGCGCACCAAAGCCACGTTGACAAACGGCAAGGCCTTGTTTTTGTCGTCCTTAACGCTTCCCGTGACGCGGTTTTGCGCCATTGCAAAGGAAGTCAAACAAATCAAAATTGCTGAAAATAAGAGTTTTTTCTTCATAAAATTGAATTTAAAGATTTAAGATTTAATGATTTAAAGATTTAAAATTTAAGATTTAAAGATTGGGGATTGATGGTTTTCGGTTTTCAGTTATCAGTTATCAGTTATCGGTTTTCAGTCATCAGTTTTTTGGTTTACCACTAACCATCAACCCATAACCTGTCAGCCGCCGTTTCGACAGGCTCAACGAGCTAATCACCCATCAACCCATAACCAATCACCATTCACCCATCACCTAATTATTAAAGTATGTTGCCATGTTAGACAACAAAGGTAGGCTTTTATTACATTCACCCATCACCTATTTATTAAAGTACGCTGCAAATTCCTCCTGTGTGATGCCCAAGAGTTTCATTTTCCTGACGATTTCGGGTAGTTCATCATTGATAAACTCCGTCTTCATCTGGTTCATAACCAAATCTTTGGCTTCGGGCGAGATGAAATATCCGATGCCGCGCTTGTTGTAGATGATGCCGCTGTTTTGCAAGGCTTCGTAGGAGCGCATGATGGTATTGGGATTGACGCCCAGCTCCGCGCCCAACTCACGCACCGAAAGGATGCGGTCTTCGGCCTTCAATTCGCCATTCAGGATTTTCTCGTAAATCTGTGAGCAAATCTGTAAATATATGGGTTTGTGTGCATTAAATTCCATGACTTAATATTTTTGATTTTTAACCTTAAAGAAAGTGCCGACGAACAGGCCAAGAGTTATCAAGGCATAAATGATTTCCTGCGTGACGAAAATTTTTCGCATCACGCTGATAAACAGCGAGAAGTCCATCTCATCCGCAATGTCTTGCAGCGTCGTCATATAGTCTCCCGAAAGCAGAATGGTCTGCATGATCATCGAAACGGCATACGAAACGCCAAGCATCACCGCAAATGTTTTTGCCGTTTTTTGCCCTTTTCGTGCGATTTTTCGCACTTTCGGTCCGTTTTTAAGGTTTGTCGGAATTGAATTGGACGTTTCTCCTGTCGCACCACGCAGAGCAAAACGGCCAACGAAGGGATTTTCGCACGCGTGCGCCTACGCACGCGAAATGATTAATAGGAGGGAACGGGAAAGCGACAAATGCCCAAATGACAGAGCAGTCAAATGGGCAAAGGGAGAACGGGAGAATGGGATTACTCGGAAGGTTTTCGCTTGTGGTGCGAGGGACGGTGGCGTTTCTTCTTCCGTGCGCCTTCAGGTTTTGTCCCTTCTGCAGCGGTGGGTGCGCTGCCCTGCCCTTCGGCGGTCTTCGGAGCGGCCGGAGCGGGCGTGGCGGAGGCCTTCGATGCGGACGTTCGAGCGCTCGACCAGGATGTTGCGGGCGTGGTAGCTGTACGTCGATTCGCACTGGTTGGCGACCGTCGTGAAGACGCCGCCGCGGATCACGAGCGGGCGTTCGTCGACGGGGTAGGCCGTGAGATCCGTCACCGCGTCGAAGTTCCACACGATCGGCGCGCG
>CALGBV010000082.1 GCA_937884015.1 uncultured Bacteroidales bacterium | reverse complement strand
GTAACGGGCGGCAAGGATGACTTGGCTGCCATTGGTCAGAACGCTGAGGTCGTTGACGCGGACGTAATCCTCGCCAATGATTTCTTCAGTGACGCTGCCGTTGCATGCAACAGTCATGTCATCAATATCAACACAAGTGATGCTGATTTCTTCGTTGTAATCTGCAATTTCAAGACCGGCCATCAGACGAACATAAATGGTTGTTTCTTCAATTGTTCCGTTTGAAGGTGTCAGGACTATGGTTTCCTGAGCATTGAAGTTTTCACCTGAAGTGGTTGAAATTTCGTAATCTTCAGCTCCAGTGATGGTGATGATGTTGCTGAGGTTCATGCCTGAAATGGTGAAGGATTGTTCGGTTGATGGGCCGTTGCCTTCAACATAGCTGAATCCATTGAGTGTCATTGGTGTTACGGCAACGACAGGATTTGAGGTCTGACCCACGAGCAGGCAGTCGTCAATTTCCCAAGCGGCAGCTTCGTCTTCAGTACAAGTGTATTTGAAGCCGATGTAGCAGCTTGTTCCGCTGTAGTTGCTTAAATCAATATCACCTGATTCAACCCATGTGAATGAACCTTCAGAGAGTGTGGCGCTGAGTTCGGTCCAAGTTGCGGTGGTAGGATCGATGCCGTCGTAATCGTTGGAGAAATAGACTTGCAGATCTTGACCATTGTAGTTCTTGGCAGTCTTGAAACTCAAAACCGGATTTTCGTAGTTGTCAAGGTTGAAGGCAGGGGAGATGCACCAGTCAGTGTTGGCGCCCTTGTTGTAACCGTTGATATTGGCGTAATGGTTGCCGCTATATTGGGCAATGTTCCAAGTTGCCAGAGGACCTTCGACATCGACGAATGTCCAGCCGTTCATTTCGCCTTCCCAATCCTGGTCGAAGATGACGGCAACGCCAAGCTGAATGTTGTAGGTGGCGGTGGCGACAGCACTGTTTTCATAGTCAGCTTTGACTGCCATAGCCTTAACAATAGTGGATTCGCTGATTTCGATAGGTGCGCTGTAAACGCTGCTTTCGGTTGTAGGTTCCGAACCGTCGAGGGTGTAGTAAATCGTAGCACCTTCGGTCGTGCAGTTGACGGTAACATTCTGTGCCTCGTAATAGGTGCCTTCAGCAGGAGTGAAGGTCGGAGTGGCCACGGTAGGTGTGACAGGGCCTTCTGATTTCACGAAGAGGTCGATGCAGAAGTTGTAGGTGCTGCTGGTCATATTGGAGGTTGCGTAGGCACCAAACTTATTTTGGCTGTTCAAGGCAAAGCCTCTGCCGGTTGTCGTTGCATTGATGATGCTGAAGGCATTGTGATAAGGAACCATGCTTCCTGCATCTGCCGTGTATGGAGCAACTGTCCAGGTTGTCTTTTCACCGCCTGACACGAAATCGGTGCCGCTTGAGCCGTAACCGATTGAAGCACCTTCAACATTGGTAAATGTGTAGTTTGTGCCGTCGAAAGAAACTGTCCAGGTGTAGCTGGTTTCTTCAGCGGTAATGGTTTCAGGAAGGATTTCATCGCTGCCCGACATTGTGCTGGCAAATTCAACGCCGTTTGGCTTGCCGCTTGCCGTGTTTGGCATAGCGTAATAGTGGCTCATGTTTTCATCGTAACGTGCGGCAAAGATGACCTGGCTGCCGTTGGTCAGTTGAGAAATGTCGGCAATGCGGACATAATTGCTTTCGTCGCCACCGCCATTTTCGGTGACGGTACCAATCAGGCGGACCAAAACGGTATCGGCATCGCGCGAAACAACGGTCTGAAGTTCGTTATAGGTCCCAGTTTCAAGACCTGCTTTCAGGCGGCAATAAATCTTCAGTCCGCTGAAATGACCTGATTGTGGAGGGAAGACGGTTGCCGGACTTTCAGGATAGAACAAATCGCCTGCGGTGGTTGAAAGTTCAAAATGTTCTGATGGGAAAATGTACACATTGTCAACCAAATAACTTCCTGACAATTGGAAGTTTGCAATTTCCGATGGACCATGTTCAAATTCATAAGTCAAGCCAGAAACGGTGCCTGGGTTAACGCTCAAGGTAGGACGGTGGGTGAATTCCACATCATCGGCTGAAGCAACTCTCAGTTGTGGTGCATTGTAGCAACCGATGATGCCGATTACATCTACCCAGTCGCCTTCAATCAGGCCCTCAACGTTAGGAATGCGGTAGATGTTCAGCGTGTTGCCATCTTGCGTGATAGGCGTGTTGTTGCTCGTGTCAATGTCGCCAATTGTTGCGCCTTCAATGCTGACTCTGGTGGCTTGCAGCATGTTGTTGCCGCTATAATCGCTGAGTATTTCAGCAATGGTTTTTGTTGCCAAAGGAAGTTCGTTGTCAGAAGAAACGATGACAAAAGCGGCTTCACTTGAACCATTGATGCCGGTGAGTTCGGTCAAGCCATTGTAAACGGTCTTTTTACCGTAAGCTCTCACTTCATCGCCAATGGCTAAATCGGCAGGGACAGTGTTGCTGTTTAAGTAAAGAACGATGCCTGCCGTTGCATCCTGAACGTAAACGTTTCTGCTATCGATGAAAGTCACAATGCCTTCCACCAATGCGTATTCGTTAGAGGTCAGGGCTCGTGCTTCGGCAATGGTCATCAGTTGTGGGAATGTGTATTCGGCAGTGGCAATTTCACTGTCGATGTAGTTTTCTTTTACGGCCAACGCCTTGATGGCCGTCGTTGTACTGACGGTGATAGGAGCGGAGTAGACGCTGCTTTCCGTGGTCGGCGTTTCACCGTTGGTGGTGTAGTAAATGGTTGCGCCTTCGGTTTCGCACAAAATGCTCACGTTTTGGGTGGTAATGAAAGTGCCGGCGGCAGGCGAGAAGGTCGGTGTTGCCACGGCATTGCTCATGGTGACGCTACCCGACAGGGCAATGTTTTGGGTTTCAGCGCCTGTCGTAGCAACTGTGAGGTTGCCTGAATAGGTGTTTCTCAAAAGGCCGGCAGCAAGTCTGACATTGATTGTCGTGCGTGAAACTAGGCCTTCGCCGAAAGGCAAATTGATGGTTGTCAGATAGGTTGTGTCTCCTGAAATGGCGATTTCATAGTTTTCAGGAGCGGTAATCACGATGTCTGAGGTCAGGTTGTTGCCCGAAACGACAAAGTTTTGTGCCTCTGAAGGACCAGCGCCTTGTTCGTAGGTGAAACCTTCCAGCTGGGTTGCGCTGACGGTGAGTTCGGGGTTTAAGACAGGTGTCGGGGCTTCGCCCAAAACGAAGATTTCAATCTGAGTATTCTTGATGTTGGCATGAATTGTCGTATAGGAACGCCAATCAGCATTGTTGTAAACACCCAAGTATCTGGTTGCTGAATTATTTTTAAAACCATGATAATCGGAGTTTCCTTCATCAGTGATATTTAAAGTCCAGACTTTTGCATCGCCAGAACCGATGCGAATGCCGGAGTTTGAGTTGGTGGTATAAAGCCATTTTGTAGAGTCTTGAGCTGGATGGATGAGATAACCTCCGTCAACAGCTTCAAATTTCCAGAATAGGTTGGCGTCGTTGCTTGTGATTTGGCTGCCGTTAATGGTAACCGCAACAGCGGTCGGAGAACTTGAAGTACCGTTCACTGAAGTAAGGGCTTTGCCGCTTGCAACGTCAACAATCATGTAGGTGTCGGTTGCAGTAACGGCATTGTGAGCATATATCTTGTTGAAAGTGTATGCTGTAGCTTGTTCTATGGTATAAGTTGCTTCAGCAATTTCACTGTTATTCATTCCTTCCTTCATGGCGATGGCCTTGATGGTCATGGTTTCAGTAACGGAAATAGTTGTGCTGTAAACCGAGCTGTTTGCCGAAGGTGTGGTGCTGTCAGTGGTGTAATGGATTGTAGCTCCGTTAGTTGCGCAAGCGATGCTGACAGTCTGTGCTTCGGTGAATGTACCGCCTTCAGGATTGAAAGTTGGCGTGGCAACGGTTTCAATTGGGGCAACGGGGAAGACAATGTCTTCTGTTGAACGTGGGAATACTTGTTTCGTGGCGTTGTAGCATCCGACAATACCGATGATGTCGACGCTTTGCGTGCTACTGACTTCCAAACCGGCAAGAACCTTATAGTTGTCGTAGCAGGTCATGCCTGTGCCATTCTGAGTGAATGTTGCGGTGCGTCCTGCTGTGTTTGAAGTGCTGAAAGTATGGTTGCTGTCAAAAGTTGCGCCTTCAATCTTGACCAGCATGCTTTCATAATTGCTGTAATTGGCACTGATTTGAGCAGCAGTTACTACGGTAGGTTCAACGGCAGTTCCGCTTGTACCGGTGGCAGGATTCTGTGTGGCCATGAATTCAGTCAGACCATTGTAAATGGTGCAGGTTCCGACAAGTCCGCCGCTGATGACATCGCCGCTATTGTAGGTGTTTGTGACCGTATTGCCGTAAACGAGCAAAGCTCCGGTGTTATCCTGAACATATAAATAACTGCCATTCTGATAAATGACGGTGACGTCGCCTGTGATGACGGATGCTGCTGTACTTGTTGCCGTATGGTCGGCTTTCCATGCGGCAATTGTTGCATATTCCGCAGGGAAATTGTAGGTTGCGCTTGCTACCGCGCTGTTGTCCATACCGCTCTTTACGCCCATGGCTTTGATGGTCGTGGTTGTGGAAACAGCGATAGGAGAGCTGTAAACGCTGCTCGAAGTGGTCGGGGCTGAACCATCGGTGGTGTAGTAGATGGTGGCGCCGCTTGTAGCGCAGCTTATGCTAACGTTTTGTGTTTCAGTGTAGTTGCCGCCAGCAGGTGAGAAGGTTGGTGTGGCAACGGTTTCGGTTACAGGACCATCGGTCTTCTTGTATAATTGAACGGCTTTTTGGCTTGTATAAGTTGAGGATTTAAAATAACGGAAACGATAGTTGTTGCTGCTGTTATTAAAACGGAAAACAGAAGTGTTTGATGTGATTTTTACGCCATCCGATTCACATTCCAAGGTGTTTAAAACAGGACTTGTTCCGAAGTTAATCTTGTTTGAACCAGATGTGCCTGAAATGTATTTCATATTGTTGGAGCCGCCGCCAGTGGTAATCTGAATGGAATAACCACCATCCATTGGAGCAATTGTCAAGATGGCAGCGCCATCGGGAATTGAGGCGATGGCATTCGAAGCTATCGCCGCTGTTACGTAATCGCTGGTCGCATCTTGACCGTTGAAAATGTAAGCTTCGGTCTCGGTGTTTTCAAAAACAACGACATATTGACCGCTCCAGTCAGTAGGAGCTGATGTCACTTTTTGATATGTCTGTCCCCAAGAAGGGCCCGACATCATTAGCAGCATAAGTGCTGCAAAAAGAAGTTTAAACTTTTGTTTCATAGTGTTTAATTTAATTTATTGATAATTATTACTTTAGATTATTTTCGTAAGTAGAACAATAGGTTGCAAATTTAGTCAAATCCTAATATTAATGATTCGCGTATGCGCGCAAGTTTTCAACAAGGTGTGTTGATAACTTTATTGATAGCGAAAATATGTTGGTGTGATGATTTGTAAATAAAAATCATTATCTTTGCAGCGTTATAACACATTTTATCATGAAAAAAGTCGTACGAACCGTTTGGATCAGCCTGCTGTCGGGCCTCGCATTTCTGGCAGCTTGTACTGGCATTAAGAATTCCGTAAAAGACAATAAATTTGAGGCTCTTTATGGTAGTCCGGAAGTGAATGCTCCTGTCGCAAACCAAGAAAGCATAGACGAAATGAATGCCCGTTTGGACAAAATCGAACAACGCATCAACGAAATGAAAGGTCCTGATAAACAATCCCGTAGAGAGCAGCTTCAGCAGCAACTGGATTCCATCTCCAACATCTTGAAGCGTCGTGAAGGTGCTTGCATTTATGGTTCGCCTGAAGTGATGGAGCAATACCGCAACGAAACCTTGCGTCTCCATAAGGAAGCTTCAAAACTCCAGCAGGAACTGGAAGATTTGGATAAGGAATGAGTCGCGAATACTCGTTTTTGCAGAAGGTT
>CALGBV010000081.1 GCA_937884015.1 uncultured Bacteroidales bacterium | reverse complement strand
GTAAGATGTGTCGACAAAGCATTCACGCAGCTGACACCGACGCCATGCAGACCGCCGGAGACCTTATAGGAACCTTTATCGAACTTACCGCCAGCGTGCAGCACCGTCAGCACGACTTCCAAAGCCGAGCGTTTTTCCTTCTCGTGCATACCCGTAGGAATACCACGGCCATTATCCAAAACGCTGATGCCGTTGCCTTCCAAAATGCGCACATCGATGGTGTCGCAATAACCGGCCATAGCCTCGTCGATGGAGTTGTCGACGACTTCGTAAACCAAATGGTGCAGACCACGGAAATGGACGTCACCAATATACATGGCAGGGCGCTTTCTTACGGCTTCCAGACCTTCGAGGACCTGAATTTTATTCGCACCGTATTCTTCGCTTGCCAATTCCCTTTTTTCTTCTTCTGTCATTTTGTCTATTCTAATATAATTAACTAATCAAATCTAAACTGTCAAATGAATGGAGCGCGAGGTTTCGAGGCTGCGAGGTTTCGGGGATTCGAACCCTTAGAAAGTTGAGTGTTCCCATATTTCCGTGTTCTCGCTTTCTTGCATCCTATATGGAGGCTGCATTTTTGCCCATTTACTTGCTCTTTTCAAACAAATGGCAAAGATAGACATTTTTTCCGAATCATCGGAAGAAAAACGAAAAATTTCCTTTTCCGCCGAAAACGCGCCAATCGGCTTAAAAAGTGGCAAATTTTGGATTTGGTGAAAAAATTAGGTTTTGCGGGAAATGAAAAGTGAAATCGCAAATGAGACGGTTTTCAAGGTCAAAGGCCGACTTTTTGGAATTGCTTCGTATGATAAAGATAAAGAAAACGGAAGATTCCGCTTTTCAAAAAATATTCGTACTTTTGCACCAAAATATCAAAACATGCCACAACTCACGCTTGATAAAATCGAATATCTGGTCATGCTCATCAAACTTTTTGCGCAGCGGTATCAACTTACGGCAGTGCAAGCATACCAATATATCAGTCATTTCGGTGGCATCGGATTTGTTGACCGCAATTATGGCATCATGCACACTTTATCGTTCAATGACATGGTTGACGGTCTGTCGGATTACTGCAAACGGCAAGGAGGGCAATTGGGATGAAACTCTATCATGGCTCCAATATTACCATCGAGACAATCGACCTGAAAAAGACGAGGCCGAACAAGGATTTTGGCAAGGCCTTTTATCTTTCTTCCGATGAGAAACAAGCCGAAGAAATGGCAGGTTTCACAGTTGAAAGGTTTGGCGGAGATGCAAAAATCACGGTTTTTGAATTCGATGAAAATCTTTTGAATGATTCCCAACTTAAAATAAAGATTTTTGAAGGCTATTCCTTGGAATGGGCCAATTTTGTTTTCGCAAACCGCGATTCAAATTCAGAGACGAACCTCCATGATTTCGACATAGTTTACGGACCGATTGCAAACGACCGCGTCGGAAGGCAAATCTTCAATTTCAAGGAGGGTTATATTAATGCCGAAGAATTCATGAACCGCCTGAAATTCATGGAAGGCATCACTTTTCAATTTGCATTTTGCACCGAATCAGCAATTGAAAAACTACAAAAGCTATGAATGTTTCACAAAAAGACTTTGAATTCATGGTTGACATCATGACCCGCGATATAATTGCAGAACTCATGAAAGTTCAGCATGTCGACCTTGAAACAGCTTTCGGCTTGTTTTACAATTCCAAGACCTACGAAGCCTTGAACCGCCCTTCGACAGGATTGTTTTTCCAAAGTCCGAAATACGTCTATTCCATTCTTGAAACCGAAATCAAGACCGGGAAAATGGGCTAAAATTACATCTTCACATCTGCACATCCGTTTTCTTCTCACAATACTCCTCCTTGATGGAAGAAAATTCCGCCAGCAGTTCGTCGAATCCACCATTGGCCCATTTTTCATCATAGCTACAATAAGTTACAATTTCTCCCTTATCCATTATTGTTATGCCAACAATCATCCTGTTGCTTGGCTTCGAACCAACCCTAACCCGTGGCAGTTTAATGTCAAGATCACTAAACGGAATCCTTCTATAATTATACCGAAAAAAAGCACCTTTATAAAATTCGACTTCAACGATTTGCCTGTCTTTATCAATCCATATAGTTTTATTCCATTGAAGATACCGCCTTCCACGAACTCCATACGCCAAAGTAAGCAATATCATGTAGAATAACACAAATACGTCATCCCATATAGGAGTTTCAACATAATTGTTAGCATTACTAGCAGAATAAATAGCAACAAAAACAATCAACCCGACAAACAAGCCCAAATACACATCCCCAATTATACCCAGATGCCGGAACGATGATTTCTCCTTATATTCTTTCATTCTTCGCAAGGTTTGATGGCGAAATTCAAGCTAATCAGAACTTCATCTTCACGCCAGCAAACAGTTGAACGCCTGTCACGGGATAATCGTAGAACATCTGGTAGCGGCAATTGGCAATGTTGTCAATCCTGGCAAAGACATACAATTGGTCGCTCAGCTTGTAATCCGCGCCGAGGCTCAGGTCGAAAATGTTTTTCAGTTTCACTTCATCGTAAATGCTATAACCCTTTTGTACCTTGGCATAACGGCCTGCCTCAAAGCGCAATGCGGCATTGAATGTCAAAGCTTCATCAAAAGCATAGGAAGCTTTCAAAGTGCTTTCAAAAGCAGGGCGATACCATGCAAAGTTCTCATTTTCAGGCGTACAATGGTTGTAAGTCAGATTCAGTTCAGCATCCAGATTGTCTACGATCTTGAAACGCGCATCAGCCGTCACGCTGACGGTTTCCGTGTTGTCGTAAAGAAGCGTGTATTGGTTGAAAACATTGTAAATGCTTGCGGGAGCATTTACATCCATGACATAGAAATAATCGTTGGCCACATTGCGGTAACGCATACCTGCATGAAGGTCAACCTTTTCGGCAACCGTAGTGCGCACGCCAGCCTCAAACGAAAACTTCACATTGCGGTAAAGCAAAGGCAGATTCGTTCCCACGAAAGGATTTTCCTCAATGATTTCGCTGAAAGTCAACAACTGTTTTCCGCCACCCAAACCAGCATAAAATTCCAGTTTCTTGTCGAAAACATAAAGGCTGCCCTGCACATCGGGACGGAAACTCACCTTCACGCTATCGGAGGAAGTGTAATCGAAACGGACACCCAAATGCAACTTGTAGAAATCATCCTTCATCTCAAAATACGGATTGACTTTCAGCAGCATACGGTCATAATCCTGAGCCAACACGTCAACCATCGGAGTGGAAAAATAATCGTATTGGAAACCCAAATCCAGGCCGACTTGCTGCGGATAGTTGCGGTCGCCCCACCAGCTGTCGGCGTAGGCCAATTTTCCGTTGAGGCCAACGAAATGCTCGCGCGAATCCAACTTTGAATATGTGTAATGATAATCAAGGCCAACAGCATGTTGCAAAGCCTGTAGATGCGTGTCGGTGCTGTTCAAGACGGCATTCAGCCCGAGGGTGTTGTAAACCTGTTTCGGGCAAAATTCATCAATGCGGTCGTCAGGAATCATGTTTGAGGAATCAGACAAGCGGCAACCGTAGTAATGATAAAGGTCATTCTTGAAAAACACCTTTCCATTCAATTGATAATTAGAAAGTTTCGCTCCAACTCTGACATCAAACAGGTTGTTCATAAAGCCCGAATTTGGGCGGTCTTTCATATTTAGCCAAGAAGAAAAATGGTTGATTCCGACACCCAAATTCACATCTTTAGTGAGCTGGGAATCATGGCGATAGAGGAACAAAGGCGAAATGCGCGTTCCCAAGCCCGCCATCAGGAAATTCTCGGTCGGTTTCACCAACGATTCGTTCTTGTCGGAATAAGGCGTTGCCTTCAGCCTTTCCAGTTCAATGTCGAACTTACGGTCGGTGATTTTCGGCTGCACATCCGAACTCGGCATTTCGAAAGTCGGCTGCGGCTTTTCAGGCGTGAGACGGATTTTATCCACCTTGTTCACCTTCGGGCGATAAGTGCCTTCAACGGTAACTTCTTCGTTGTGTTGTGCAAAAACACTGACTGACAGCAAAATGGCCGCCATCAAAAATATGATATGCTTATTCATTTCCTGCTAATTTTGAGATTTTTTCGACTTCGGCGAGTTTGGCACGAGCCTCCGACTTCAAGTCCTCACCTTTATAATTATCAATCACGCTGCGCAAGGTTTCCTTGGCTTGGAAATAATTCTCCTTGGCCACATACACATCGGCCAGCGCAATGAACGACTTGGCCACCCAATAATTGTACGACGAGAAATTATCGGAGATGTTGAAGACCTTGTTTTCAGCCTCGTCATATTTCTTCAGTTTCAAGGACGAAACCGCTGAATAATAGGCACTTTCAGCACCATAAACCGATTTGTCGGCTTTGGCGCTCTTGTCTAATTTTTCGATGGCCGAAGCATAATTGCCTTTTTCGAAATACGACTTGCCCACAATGTGATTCACCTGATTCACCTGCTCTTGCGTCAAATCCTTGGAACGGCTCAAATCCTCGCCCATTTCGATAGCCTTGTCGTAATGGCCCATAAAGAAATTGCTCTTCATGCTGCCTTCCAAAGCCTCCAGACGGCGCAACGGCTCTTCCGTGACGCGCGACAGACGCTCGTAATATTCGCCCGCCTGGTCGTAACGCTGATGTTCGTACTCGATACGCGCTTTTTTCAGCAAGGCCGCATCAGTGTAGTCGTTATTGGGTTGAGCGAGAATGTAATCGATATGCGAAACCACATCAGCCTCAGTACCAACCTTCTCGGCACATTCCAACGCATACTGATGCGCCTTCAGCAGATAGGCGCCGTTGCGGAAATTGTCGAAATAGTATTGCAAAGCCTTGGTTGCCTGCTCGCATTTGCCGTCTAAATAGAAGTTTTCAGCCGTGGCAAAAGCCAGCGAATCCTGCTCGGTGACACGAATCGTGCCGCCTACCGAATTGGCATACGAGAAATATTCATCCAGCTTGTTCTGCTCCATCATGATATTCCTAATGATGGACATTGCCTCGCGTGACTCGTCGGTATTCGGGTAATTTTCGACCAAGGTTTTCAGATTGGTCACGGCCTCACTGTACTGATTATTATTGTAATACACCATGCCGACCTTCATCAGGGCCTGGCGCGTATAACTTGAACGCGGTCTCTCCTTAATCAATTTGCTGAAACTTGCCAAAGCCGAACGCTTGTCGCCATGAACGAGATAGGTATTGCCGATTTCAAACAAAGCCTGGTCGTAATAATTGGTGCTCGGATAGGTTTGCATCATCTCGTTGAGCAAATTAACCTTCTGATTCACATTGCCTTGCGCACCACAGCAAAGACCCTGCTGGAAGAGCGCATAATCGGCATTGCGTTTGCCAATGCGCGTTGCCAAATCGTAATAATTGATGGCTTGCGTATAATTTCTGTCCATAAAGAAGCAGTCGCCCAAACGGATGTAGGCATCGCTCTTCAGGTCTTTCTGACGGTCGTCGCACGATTGGATGAAATTCCTGAAACAAGTGATGGCAGCGTCATAATCAGGCTTTTGGTAATAGATGTAGCCCAAATCATAATCGGCTTGCGCATATTCCGGCAATCCCTGCGCGCCTTCCATTTCCTTGAACTGCTTCAGATATTTTCCTGCATTCTTGAAATCGCCCAAAGCGTAAGCCGACTCACCCAGCCAGAAGCAAGCCTGCGGCTTGTTGGCATCGGTGCGACGGCTGTTCAGCACCTTCGAAAAATAGGTCTGTGCCTTGTCGTATTGAGCATTTTGATAGCAATCAATGCCAGTCGAATAAAGCATTTCGTTGTAAACCGTCTGCAATTCAGGACTGATGTTGCGCAACGATTCCAAACGTTCCAAAGCCTCATCGTTTTTCTTTGCGTTGAGCAAAAGGTAAATGGCCATTTCTTCCGCCTCCGCCTTTCGTTCCGATTGCGGATTATCAGCCACATAAGCATCGAGCAAAGTCACGGCCTCGTTGAAAGGGTCGGCACCCGGAATAAGGCTCAATCTCGCATAATCGAAAAGGGCTTCTTCGCTGATAGATTGGTCGAAACCAGCGGAATAGGCCGTATAATATGCGTTGCGGGCATATTTCAGTTCATCGGTCTTGGCGTAACTGTTAGCCAAGTAATACGATGCATATTGCGCAATCGGGTCTTCGCTACCCGCCACGCGCTGCAGACTGCTGATAGCGCCTTTATAGTCGCCCGTCATCATTTTGCTCACGCCGATTTGGTAGTTGGCCTCACGCGAAATGCCTTTGCCCGACAAATGCCGCGCATAAATGTCGTAAAATTCCAAAGCCTTGTCGTAATCCTGCTGCTGGAAATAAGCGTCGGCGACGATGAGCGCCATCTCCGACTTGCGCTTGTTCTCGGCCTGACGCACAGCCTCTGGACCATCTTCCAAAACCTTGCGGTAATCGCCCTTGCGGTTGTTGATTTGCATGATGTAGGAAGGCACGATTTTAGCGTATGACGGATTGTTGGCCAAGCGTTCAAAGTTTATCAAAGCCTCATCATCTTTTCCCTTAACATATTGGATATGTGCATAATAATATCTCGCCGCATCCTGATAAGGACCTCCATTCAGCATCACACCGTGGAAAAGCGGCTGCGCCTTGTCCAAGTCGTCCATCTGGAACTGGCAGTAGGCCATATTGAACTGCAACTGCTGGGCTTCCTCGCGGGTCAGTGAGGCGATGTCGGTCTTTTCGTAAATCGGCATGGCATCCTTGAATTTCCTTGCCTTAAACAAAGAATTGGCATAGAGGAAATTAGCGTGTCCCGCCCAAAGGCTGCTCGGATTCTCGTTGACGAACTGCAAGACCTTTGAAACGCCGTCGCCATTGCCCAGATAAAGCGCACTGACGGCCTCGTAATACTGCGCATCGACCGCATGCTGGGCCTTTTTGTCGCCGATTTCATTGAGATAACGGCTGAAAGCCGCCTGAGCCGCACCATATTCCTGATGCTGGAACAGCACGATTCCTTCGTTATACAAGGATTCCGGTTGATAGTTTTCGATATGCTTTTGCGCTGATACAGAGCCTGATAGCATGGCAGCAAGCAATGTGGCGACGCAACAGAAATGTTTGAGATTCATGCTTTGAAAAATTTGTCGAAAATACAAAATTCGTTGAAACAAACGCAAAAATAGTTCCAAATATTGTGCCGAAGTGTGGCCACAAAAAAGGCGCGACCTAACAAGTTAAATCGACGCCAGTTTATAAGATGCGGTTCAGCGTTGTAAGCGGGATTCTGTTCCCCTTTCGGGGCGACTGTCATTTCTCTAGGCCAACAGTCACCCGTTGGCTCAAGCGACCTACCCTAAGACTCGGGCGAGCGACCCTCCCGGCTTCCTGAGAAGCCATCGTCTCTATACATGGTTTTGCAGCCCGTATGGTTTACCTCACCGGAATGTCACCACCCGATGCGTGAGCTCTTACCTCGCGTTTTCACCCTTACCCTTCGACAAGCTCAGGGCGGTATATTTCTGTGGCACTTGCAGTTATCCTCGCAGATACCTTCCTGTTAAGAAGTACGGTGCTCTATGCTGTCCCGACTTTCCTCGCGCCGGCTTTCCCGACCCGCGACAGTCCCTCTGAATCGCGGCGCAAAAATAGAAAAAAATTCGGAAACACATCGTACAAAACCCTTAGTTTATCAGAGACAAAAAAAATCCGCCTCACTTTCGCAAGACGGAGTTTTGAAATATTTTCAAGATGCTATCAAGCATTCACGAATATCGGATTATCATAAATAATCATAAAATTGCAAATTGGCAAATTTAATTCATACAACACACTATCAGCAATAGGTTCTCAGAAACAACCAGATAATTGCAAATAGCAACGCTCTTCATCATCAGAATCCTCTGGTGACCACCAATGTGCTAGTGATAACCTTATCAAAGATTCTGAACGAATAATATTCTGAGCATCTGCTAATCCGACATAAGATACGTTATATCCGTACTGTCTTGAACCATCGTTATAATTAAAACGCACTTTTCCTTTAAAATCATTGCGTTTCAACTGTCTATCGCAAATCCAAAAACATGTACTATAATCAGGTACATCTTCGTCATTAATATACAACGTACCGTATTGTGTACATTTTAGTTTACCTTCAAAACAATTTCGGATAGTTCCGGAAAACACAGGTACTTTAAATTGACGTAAAAGTTTTGCAAATTCTGTTACATTCCTTAACTCATTTTTCAGAACGCCAAGTTTGTTTCTGCATAACACATTTACATCTTCGACATGAGGTGCTGGTCGTTGATTTGACGAACAATAATCAGTTTCCCAAACATCCCAAATTTCGTATGGGCATTCATCTCGTAATTCATGATACCCATTTTCATCCAGCAAACGAACTGGACGTTCATTCTCAATATCAACACCTCCAACACAAACATTATCGTTTGCCATCTTGGTTTTTGAAACAATTAATACTTTACTCATATCATAAATGTTCTATTTCAAAATTATAGCGTTGTTTGAGTTCTTCCGCGACGATAGAACGATGACACGCACTTGCATACTGTTCAACACAAAAGAAAACAACCTGACTTGCCCCTATTTCATCCAGATATGACACCAGAGCATCAAAATTATAGTCTTCGATGTGTTTCTTATATTCTCTAATAAAAGTGCTACCAAGTTGTGTCCTATCACGTTTGCGTTCTCCATTCGCAAGATCTACAGCTTTCTGTTTCTCTCGTATTTCTGATGTTGGTGCTAAGCCAATAATATGACCGTATCTTATATCCATTTCTGCGAGTTTCGCTTGTAAATACTTGCTATTCACAAATGCGTATTCGCTTCCTCGGACTCCTCGACGCTGACGAATATCACAGAACGTATCAATATTATTTTTACTTAACTTGTCGAAGAACTGCTGTTCTGTTGAGCCATAGACTCCGATTGTATATATTTTCATCACAAATATGCTTTTTCTGATACAAATGTTTCTTCACCAAACAATGTTAAAGTGCCAAGTCCTTTTGTCAAAATTGCCATAACTGTTTCTTGCGATTGTATTTTCTCAACGCCCACAATATGATTTAGAGAAATCCCATACTTCAGCAATTCCTGTCCAATTAGTTTACTGCGATGGCATTTTCCTGGCTCGGATTCGCTACACATAATGGCAACTCTTAACCCTTTTTCCTCGGCAGTCAGCAACCTCATTAGCCCCGCCTTAAAAAAATCTTTTTCTTTCACTTTTGCATAATCAATATGACCATCTGTATAGCATGTGGTATCACTAGGCATACCTCCAATCGAATCTCCCATATAAACATAGACATAACCTTTCTCCTGAAGAAGAAACTTCAGCATATCCTGATTAAACGAAGGATTCCACTTGGAATACGGTTTAGATCTTACATCTATAAGATATTGAATATTAAATGATTTAAGTTCTTTTTCAAACTCTTCAAATGCCTTATTCCCATGTCCTATTGAATATAATGTTGACATATTCTCTATTGTCTTTTTAATCCTCTCGCGGCAAAAGTAACAATTATTTTCAAATCACACTGCAAAAAATAATCCATCTTAATTTCACGAAGCTAATTCCTCAAATACTCTCGCTTTTTTTGTTTTCAACAAATTGTCCTTCAAGCAATTCTCTATCAGCATGTTGATCTACACTATCCCGATGCCATCCCAACTTAAAAACAGTCTCTAATCGCAATACAATAATAGAAAAAACTTCAACATCATCAAACCGACTTTACCCAACAACATCTCGTGATATAAAAGCCAACATTAATCATCAATAAAAGCTTGCATATCATTTATAACTTTTAACTTTTTTATTTCATTTAAATTACGTTTTAAATAATCTGATACAGCTTGTTGTTTCTTTTCAGGAAGTCCTAAACAGTGTTCCAAATCAGGTACCATACAAAATACGCCCATCTTAATATTGCTAACATCGGCTTTTGTTAAAAAACGCATATTGACTAGTTTGTCATTAATATCGTCTGGATTCAATGTATCCGAATCAAAAACAATTAGCATACGGTCTTCAGGGTTCAGCATAAGCCGAAGCGTCCTACATATAGAAGGCATATTATGTACCCCATCTGTAACACTACAGTAAACATTTTTATAATCGTTGCAATTTAGAACAGTTCTAATTACCTGAGCATCAAATTGTCCTTCAACAACCAAATAGAGATTTTTCAAAATAGAGGGTTGCATGTTGTAATACGGTTTTTATAAGTTTTATAACTAAGATAATATTCACAGCATTCAACTGCCATTTCATATTTCCATTTCATACAATCAATGAAACAGCTATTTTCCATACAATAATCAATATCCTCGAACTCCCACAAGATAATAATTTGAGGAGCCATAAACTGCACTTGTATAGAAGCTGGTGTTGTAAAAGGCGTCATTGAGAAAAACATTCCAAACAGATTCCCATGCCTACGGATTAATTGATTGCGTAATTTGGACAATGGCTCGACATCAATTTTGTTCTTCTCATAGTCTTTACATTCTATCAAAGAGAAAAGTCCATCAACAAATATTGCCCCATCAATTTGTTCCAAGACACCTTTTGATTCATCACCAAAATCAGGATAACTTACCGAAAACGGATAAGTCACTTGATTTATGCCAAAATTTGAATTACGATCTGACATTTCTATTTCAAAAGCACGCAAAATAACATATTCAAATAGTTTTCCTGATTTCCAAAAAATACTACTACCTTTCTTATTTTGAACATGTTCCGCCCACAATTGCTTTATTCCTTCCTTGTCTTTCTTTTTTATTTCATTTATATAATCTTCATCTGTCATATTTACTTGTATAATACAAGAGCAAAAATACATATTTTTTTATCACCACAATTCTTCTCTTCTATTTTCTTGATATAATTTCTCAACCAATATTAAACATCTACTACAACAGCCCCGTCATATAAGCAGGAACGCACAACGTCTCACCGTCTTTCTTCAGGTCTTTCGTATAAATCAAATAACGCGACGAGACGCGCGACGAATACTTTTCGCAAAAGGCATCTGATTGTACGCCTTAGGCTAAAAACCATTTTTATCATATTAAATTATTGAAAATCAACCGTAAAGATATGTAAAAAACTTCCATCCCCGATATTTTTTTCATAAAAAAGTAGTCTATCCCCGATATTTTTTCTACTAAAAAGTAGTCTACCCCCAATTTGTTTACATCATTATGACTTAATTGGAAGCAAAAACGTTTCCTAAAAAAAGCACCTCCACATCTACTGTTTTCCTGCCCTGCAAAACCGCGGTTTCTCCGCAAAATCATTCAGGATTTCCGCTTTTCCGAAGCCACATTCACGGCACAAACCGAGCATTTCAGCGCCAAAAGCCTCATTGATTTCGAACCAGACCTGTCCGTTTGCGGTCAGTTGGGCCGAAGCCAAATGCAAGATCTGCCGATAGAAAAGCAGCGGATTGCCATCTGGGACAAAAAGCGCGTTTTCGGGTTCCCAATCCAACACGTTGTTTTCCATCGTCTTGCGTTCCTTTTCGCAGACGTAGGGCGGATTGCTCACCACCAAATCGACAGACTGTGAAAAGACTTCAGAATAAGGATTCAGCACATCATCGTGTATGAAATTCACCTTCATCTTATTCAATACGGCATTGCTTTCGGCAACCTGAAGCGCCTTTTCTGAGACATCGAAAGCAAAAACTTCGGCATCGGAAAAACATTTGGCCAGACTTACGGTAATGCAGCCCGAACCCGTTCCAACGTCCCAAATGCGTTTCGGATGAATGTCTTGCGCCACGATTTTTCGCACCATCTCTTCCGTTTCGGGGCGCGGAATCAGCACCGATTCGTTGACCTTGAATTTCAAATCGCAGAACTCGGCCA
>CALGBV010000080.1 GCA_937884015.1 uncultured Bacteroidales bacterium | reverse complement strand
CAATGCCATAATCCTTCTGCAAAGGTACGAAAAACCATCGATGGTGTCAAACATTTCAGTCGAAAACCTATATTATCCCATAACAGTCTGATGACCGATTTGGGATTATATACCTTATTATACTGACTTGAGTAACCGGGATTTTGCATTATGAAATAACAATTCTTCATTCTTTTAGTCGCTTTGCATTGTAAAAGCACCACTTTTGCGAGATGTCGAGCGTTACATTTTGCGTTATGCATTAAATTAACTATCTTTGTCCACGAAAAGTCCAGAGAATATGAAAAAATCAATCATACTCGCCATTTTCGCCATGCTGACATTTGGCGCTAAGGCACAGGAAAAAGCAGAAACCATCAAATGGATGGATTTCAACGAAGCCGTCGAAGCCTGTAAGAAAGAACCGAAGATGATCTTCATCGACGTGTTCACCGATTGGTGCGGCTGGTGCAAGAGAATGGATGCCACCACTTTCAAGAACCCCGTGATTGCCAAATACATGAACGACAAGTTCTATGCCGTGAAATTCGATGCCGAACGCACAGACACCATCGTTTTCAGCGGCTACACTTTCACAGGCGTCACCCGTCCCGATGGGCGCAAAGGCGCTCACCAGCTGGCAGCCGCATTGCTGCACAACAAATTATCCTATCCATCCTACGTTTTGATGGACGAGAATTTCCAGATTTTGCAAGTGATTGGAGGTTATCAGGAAGCACCACAATTCGAGCCCATGATTCATTTCTTCGGCGACAAAGCCTACAAAAGCATGAGTGGCGACGATTTCCTGAAGGATTTCAAGTCGGAATTATAAGCCGAAACAATAACCGACGCGAATCAAAAACGGTCTCCCGTATGGAGTGCCGCTTCCGGTAATCACCTGATCATCCCAACTTAAATTATACAGGAAAAGCAGGTAGACGTAATTGTTTTGGGAAGAATAGCTACGGTAGCCAGCCCCGACGAAAAAGCTATCGTACCACTTGTTATACGACGGATTCGACTGATGATTGCTTCGGGAAAGGCAATATAGCTTTTCGTACTCACCATGAGCGAAAAGTCCACGATAGACTTCTATACTAGTGTAAGCCGCCGCTCCGAAATAATGGTCGGACCAGGTTCCGTACACCCTATCCCATTGACATTCCAAAGTATACGAACCTCTAACGCCTAGTTCGACAGCATGAATGACTCGATAGCCAAACTGCGGAGCAATGGATGCGTGAAGATAATTCCCCGACAGACCGAAATCGACATTTCCGCCCGCAATGAACTTGCCTTTCATATCAGGCACCGGACGAAGGAACTGGGCATGGCCAAAAGAAACCAAGCCAAACATGAGAGCAATGAATATGGTTATTCGTTTCATAGTGATTCAAATTTGAATGCAAAAATACAATAATTTGTTTAAACGCGCGTATCTGATAAAAGTTTGTAACTTTGCAACCTAAAAGTCATTTATATGAGAAAACATATCATCACCATAAGCGTTGCACTTCTATTTTTGTTCATTGCATCCTGCCGCAAGGAGCAACCTATCAGCACCGACAGCAACCTGAAACTGGAGTTTTCGACCGATTCCCTGCTTTTTGATACCGTTTTCACCTCGATTGGCTCCACCACGCACGAACTGATGATTTACAATCGTCACGATGCAGCACTCAATATCAGCAACATACGCATTGCCGGCGGCGATAATTCTCCTTTCAAGCTCAATGTTGATGGCGAAGCAGGTTCGGAGTTTTATGACAAAGTCATTCCTGCCAACGACAGCCTTTTTTCGTTTTTGCGCGTCACCATCAATCCGAACGACTTGAACACGCCTTTTGTAGTGGAAGACGAACTGCAGTTCACCACCAATGGCAACACGCAGACCGTAAAACTTATGGCATGGGGACAAAATGCAAATTATATTGTGGGCGACCAACATGTTTCGGCCATCAGCGGACCTTTTAATATCGTCGCCGACAGTCTTGAAACCACTGTGTGGACAAACGAAAGGCCTTATGTCATTTACGGCTATGCCCTTATCAATTCATACGGAACTTTGAAAATTGAACCTGGGACGCATGTCTATGTCCATGGCAACGGCGGCATCATTTCGTGGAGCGACGGACAACTCATCATTGAAGGCACGGCCGAAGCACCGGTCATCATCGAGAGCGACCGTTTGGAAGCCGAATATGCAAATAAGCCCGGTCAATGGGATCAAATCATGCTCATGGATGGCCGCGAAGGTGCCGACAACATCATCGACCATGCCATCATCCGCAACAGTTTCATCGGCATCAACTGCCAATCGGTGCTGAAAGCCACGCAAAGCGCTCTGCGCGTGAGCAACACGATTATCGAAAACCAGTCGGGCTGCGGTTTCTACAGCGTTTATTATGCAGCCGAACTGAAGAACTTCGTCATCGCCAACAGCGGCGTCAATGCCGTCCAGATTCATGGCGGCGACTACCGTTTCGTGCATGGCACCATTAGCAATTACTGCACTTTTGCTGCCAACGACTACAAGGCTCTTTCAATTGACAATTACAGGGAAACCGCTGAAGAAATCTACGTCTACCCGCTTCACAACTGCGAATTGGACAACTGCATCGTTTACGGCAAGAACGACAACGAAATCGCCACCTCGTTCTATGCAGAAGCCGACACGAATTATGTCTTCGACCATTGCCTGCTGAAATCGAAGCGCTACACGGATTATCCGGGCTTCAGGCATTGCCTTTTCAACAAAGACCCGATGTTTGCTGATTACAGCCGCAACGACCATCATCTGGATAGTATCACATCTGCTGCCATCGGCATCGGCAGTCCTGCCTTCGGCGACGAAGTGCCTTTCGATTTCGATGGCGTGAGTCGTGCAGGTATCCCTGATGTTGGGGCTTATCAGTATGCTAAATGATGAGGCTGGGATTTTTTTGAGCCGCAGATTTCGCGGATTACGCGGATTATTATTTAACTACAGATTGAACGGATTCTATTTTTATTGAGCCGCAGATTTCGCAGATTACACAGATTAAATTTTGGATGCGCCCCTTCGACAGGCTCAGGGAGCTAAATACTCCTCTTACTCCCAACTCCCAACTCCTAACTCCTAACTCTCTTCACGCAATCAAATCATGGAAGTCCTTAATGTATCTGCCGACACCAACGGCGTCCTCACCAAACAGGTCTTGAATTTCGTAATCGCAGAACGGACTTTCGTTGATAATCGTGTTGATGCTGATGTCACCGTTTTCGCAGACGTAGGTGATGATGGTCTTCAGATATTCTTCCTGCATGGCGTTGAGGTTGTTCACTGAGATGAATTTGGAATAGCGGCTAACCGCCACCACACGGTCGACACCAATCTGGGCGCGGATGAAAGCAGCCACGCTGTCGCCGCAAATCATGTTGCCTTTCTCGACATAACGCTGGTATTCCTCCTTAGTTCCGAGTTCCTCCCAGCATATCGTCTCCAATGCCTTGATGTCATCCTCGCTGAGTTTCTCCATGTTGAAAATCTTATGCAGCACAGGCAGGTCGCGGTTGCGTGCCAGGTAATCGATGACGCGCTGACGGTAGGTCATGGTTGGTGCGACGCCGACCATACTGTCGCCGGCTTCCACCACATCGGCGATGTCGATGGTGAAAGTGCGGTTGTCCGTGCCGAGGATGAATTTCACCAGTTCGCGCAGCTCCATCCTCACATATTCCAAGCGGTCGAGGGTGGCGTGTTCCCAGAAATCGTGATGCACCAACTCGTTGATAAGCGGCATCTTGGCAGCGACTTGCGGTATGGAGGACTTCTCCTGCAATTGCTTTGCCACCTCCTCCACCTTTATCTTGCTGCCTTCGGCTGTGACCTCGACATCGACCATGGAAAGCTCAATATGCACCAGCAGCACATCGAATTTCTTGGCGGCTTCGTTCTCCATGTCCGACACAAGCAAGGGCGCAATGCGGTCTTTCAGATCCTGCACATCGACCGTGGAAATATAGGCCCAGTTGGGTTCCTTGCGGAACTTGTCGACCATCTCCCAATTCTGACGCACATAGATATGGTTGTCGTTCAGGCCGATGACTTGCTGGCGAAGCAGGTCCTTGGTGTCGTCGTGGAGTTTTTTCGCCACCGCATCGTTCTGGTAAGATGAATGTTGCAAGGCAAAGGCCAAGTCGCAACGCAGGCCGAACAGCCTTTCGGTGAGCGACACTACAGGCAAGGGTTCCTTTCCCTTCGGGTGTTTGCCGAAAAACTCGAAATTGCCGCACCAGTCGAAGATGTAGAACTCGGTCTTGTCCTTGCCCACGTCGAAAATGTTAGGCGACAGTCGCGTGCCGCGGCCTATCATCTGCCAGAACTTAATCATGGAATGGACGGGCTTGAAAAACACCAGGTTCAGGATGTCGGGGACATCGATGCCGGTGTCGAGCATATCGACCGAGACGGCAATCTGCGGCAACTTGCCTCGCACCTCAAAGGCTTCAATCAGGTCTTGGGCGTAGTTGACATAGTTGTCGATGAGCTGACAATAATCAGGGCCGTATTGCGGATACAAGGCACAGAAACGCTTGACGATAAGTTCGGCGTGTTCGTGGTTGTAGGCAAAGATAACGGTCTTGCCAATGTTTTCTCCGCTGTTGACTTTCAGGCCGTTGGTCATCAAATCGATGAGCACCTTGTCGATGGTGTCTTCGTTGAAGATGTATTTGAAAATCTCCTTGTTTTCGATGTCGCGATGATAGCCGATAGGGTCGTCATCCTTGAAATCGAGCAGACCGCGTTTCGCTTTTTCGTATTGCCACACGGCTTCCAATTGCTCTTTTTCCTCTTTGGAAAGGCTTTCGTATTTGATGCCTTCCTGCAAGATATGGGTGGTTCGCGGCAGCACATTGTAGTTGACCAGATAGCCATCGGCGACGGCTTCGTTGAGTTCGTAGGCAAAGTTCGGTTCGCCGCTTTCCAGTTCAAAGAGGTCGTAGGTGCTGCGGTCCACCTCGTCGCGTGGCGTGGCGGTGAGACCCACCATGAGGCAGTCGAAATACGACAGGATGGAGGAATACTTGCCGAACACCGAGCGGTGTGCCTCGTCGATGAGCACAAGGTCGAAACGCCCGACGGAAAACTCCTTCGTGTCGGCATCAATGAACTTAATCATGGTCTGGTAGGTGCAGAACATGATGCGGGCGCTCATGTCGGGCTGCTTGTCCTCGCTGAGGATGCAGGTCGTGGCATTGGGCACCAGCTTGACGAAGTTCTTGGCGGCTTGTTTCACAAGGGCCGTGCGGTCGGCCAGAAAGAGTATGTTTTTCACCCAGCCGTTGCGCATCAGCACGTCGCAAAGCGAGATGGAGACGCGGGTCTTGCCCGTTCCCGTGGCCATGACCAGAAGACCTTTGCGGTGTTTCGTGTTGAAATGCTCGCACACGGCTTTGATGGCGCGTTTCTGATATTCGCGGTCGGTGATATGGTCTTTGATGTAGAAATCGGTGATGTCGTTGCGCTTGCGCCTTTGCAGCAGCACGTTGAGGTCGGCCTCAGTGTGATAGCCGAACACCATGCGCGGCGGATAGCCCAAGCCATCGATGATGAAGGTGCGGAAACCGTTGGTATAATAAACCACTGGGCGCTGGCCGTATTTCTTTTCCAGGCAATCGGCATAGAGTTCGGCCTGATGCCGCCCTACCACCGCATCCTTAGTGGTGCGTTTGGCTTCGACCACCGCAAGCGGTTTGCCGTTGGCGCCAAACAGCACATAGTCGGCATAGCCAAGGCCTTGGTTGTTGGGCATGCCTTCCAGCTCAATCTCGATGCAGGCCTTGCTCGGCATGACGACGCCTTGTTTTTCGAGCACCTCCCACCCTGCTTCTTCCAGCATCAGGTCGATGAAATAGCGGCGGGTCTCGGCTTCGGTATAGTCGTCGGGCAAGGCGTTGTAGTCGAACGACGGTTCGGCGGCCAAATGGGTTTCCGCCTGGCCATTGGTTTGCGTCAGGGTGACAACAAAACCATCGGGCCGCAGCGGAATGAGGTCGCGGTTGAAAGGCTGCAATTCGTTTATTACCTGAAGTTTAAGCAGCACGAACCCCACCAAATCGTAAAGGTTGAGCAGGGCAAAGAAAGCCTGTCCGCCTTTCACCGAGCCTTGGTGTACGGCCTGATTGCCGATTTTGCGGATATGGTGCGCCGCCATCATCATCTTGTCGTCGGCAATGAAAGCGGCAAAAGGTTCGCCCACCATCAGTTCGTAGAGACTGTCTTTCTCATCGATGGCAATGCCT
>CALGBV010000079.1 GCA_937884015.1 uncultured Bacteroidales bacterium | reverse complement strand
AGCTTACGATCCTTCCGAGGCAATTCGTCTTGTACAGGAGACAGGTAAGGCTAAGTTTGATGAGACAGTAGAACTTCACGTTCGTCTTGGTGTAGACTCACGTCACGCTGACCAGCAGGTTAGAGGTGCTGTAGTTCTTCCACACGGTACAGGTAAGAAGGTTCGTGTTCTCGTATTTGCAAAGGGTGACAAGGTTAAGATTACACTTAGATTTAGAGGAAGAGAGTTAGCTCATATGGCTAATAGCAAGCATATCCTCGATGATTTCCTTGAACTCTGCGAGTTCCTCATCGGAATAACGAACTTTTGTTTCTTCTGCCATAGCTATTAGCGTGTTGTTAGTATTTTCACTGTAGTTTCATCCCACTCGACCTCTGCCGCTTCTGCGGAGGCCTCGGCAATGGGCTTCAGGGCCACGCTGCGGGCGAGGGTCTGGGACGCGAGGTAGTCCTTGTACTCAGAGAGCGAAGTCTCGATCGCAGCGAAGACATCGCCGTCGGCATAGATGACGACATCGACCTTGTCGGTTACATCGAAGTCGCTGTCCTTCCTGACGTTCTGGATGCGGTTCACGAGTTCGCGAGCCATACCCTCGTTGAGGAGTTCGTCGGTGAGGGTAATGTCAAGGGCCACAGTGAGGGCGCCCTCGTTGGCAACGAGCCAGCCGGGGATATCCTCGCTGATGATTTCAACATCGGCCTTGTCAACCACAGCCTCTTGTCCAGCAACATTGAGCGTGATGCTTCCGTTCTTCTCAAACTCGATGATAGCGGGTTGAGGCAGGCTAGTAAGCTCGGCAGCAAGGGCTTTCATAATCTTGCCATACTTGGGGCCAAGTTTCTTGAAGTCGGGCTTAACACGCTTCACGAGCACGCCTTCGTCATTACCCACGAGCTTGATTTCCTTCACGTTCACCTCGTTCTTGATAAGGTCGGCCACAGCCTCAACCGCAGCACGCTGCTCGTCATCGAGCACGGGAACCATGATAGACTTGAGCGGCTGACGCACCTTGAGGTTCTGCTTGCGGCGCAACGCGAGCACCATCGAGGTGATGTCCTGAGCCACCTGCATGCGCATCTCGAGTCTCTTGTCGATAGCAGCCTCGTCAACAGTGGGATAGAGTGCCAGATGCACGCTCTCTTCCTTGCCGGTGAGGTCGCGATAGAGTTTGTCGCTGAAGAAAGGCGAAACGGGAGCCATGAGCAACGAAATGGTGTGCAGACAGTGGTAAAGGGTCTGGTAAGCAGCCAGTTTGTCGTCATTACCCTCAAGTTTACCACCCCAGAAGCGCTTGCGGTTCAAACGCACATACCAGTTGCTCAAATGATCGTTAACAAACTCACTGATAGCACGAGCTGCGCGAGTGGGCTCGTAGTCGTCGAGATAGCGGCGCACATCGCTCACTAGGGTATTGAGCAGTGAGATTATCCAACGGTCAATCTCGGGACGCTTCTCCAGGTCGACCTGTGCAGTTGCAGGATCAAAACCATCAACGTTGGCATACAGGGCGAAGAACGAATAAGTGTTATAAAGGGTACCGAAGAACTTGCGCGATACCTCGACAACACCTGCCTCGTCAAACTTGAGGTTATCCCAAGGCGAAGAGTTGCTAATCATGTACCAACGCAGGGGGTCAATACCATATTTCTCGATTGCACCGAAGGGGTCAACTGCGTTGCCCAGACGCTTACTCATCTTGTTGCCGTTCTTGTCGAGCACGAGGCCGTTAGAGATTACGCTCTTGTAGGCTACGCTATCAAATACCATTGTAGCGATAGCATGCAAGGTGAAGAACCAACCGCGGGTCTGGTCGACACCTTCGGCGATGAAATCAGCCGGGAAGACATCCTTGCCCAACTGGCCTTCCTTGCCCATATAGTGATACTGAGCGTAAGGCATGGCACCGCTATCAAACCAAACGTCAATCAGGTCTGGTTCGCGGAACATCTTCTTGCCGCTTGGCGAAACAAGGATAATGCCATCGATATAAGGTCTGTGCAAGTCGAACTTGGTGTAGTCTTCGCTTGCATAAGGATTTTCGGTCATGAAACCGGCCTTGATTGACTTCTCAATCTCGGCGCGGAGATCTTCGACACTGCCGATACAGATTTCCTCTGCGCCATCTTCGGTGCGCCAGATTGGCAGCGGCGTGCCCCAATAACGTGAACGCGAGAGGTTCCAGTCGACGAGGTTTTCCAGCCAGTTGCCGAAACGGCCACTACCAGTTGCTTCAGGCTTCCAGTTAATGGTCTTGTTGAGTTCAATCATGCGGTCCTTGACGGCAGTCGTGCGGATAAACCAGCTGTCCAAAGGATAATAAAGCACAGGTTTATCAGTACGCCAGCAGTGCGGATAGTTGTGGGTGTGCTTTTCGCTCTTGAAGAGTTTCCCGCGTTCCTTCAGCCAAACCACGATGTCGACATCTAATGACTTGTCTTTGTCGGTCTTTGTCGGGTCGTAGGCGTTCTTCACGAACTGGCCAGCGTATGGGCCATAACCTTCAGCATCAACATTATTCTTGACGAAATCAGGGTCAAGGTCTTCCAAAAGGAAGAATTTACCTGTGCGGTCAACCATTGGCTGGACCTTGCCGTCCTTGTCAATCATCTGCAATGGCGGAATGGCGTTCTGCATGGCAACGCGCTTATCGTCGGCACCAAATGTAGGCGCAATGTGAACGATGCCCGTACCGTCTTCCGTGGTGACATAATCACCAGGAATGACGCGGAAAGCGCCTTCGCCCGGATTGACCCAAGGAATCAGCTGTTCGTATTCAAGGCCAACGAGTTCGGAACCCTTGCAAGTGCCAAGCACTTCGTAAGGCAGTTTCTTGTCACCGGCTTTGTAATCTTCAAAACTTGGCTTTTCGGCTTCGGCCGGGAAGAACGAACCCATCAAAGGTTTGCCGATGATGACGCAAATCGGTTCGCCACTCACCGGATTGACGGTCTTGACGAGATTGTATTCAATGTTTGGACCAACGCACAATGCCGTATTTGAAGGCAAAGTCCAAGGCGTTGTTGTCCAAGCGATTACCTTTGTATCGGCAAAAGCGGTATCGGTACCGAAAGGTAATTTTGTGAATTGACTCTGTTCGGCTTTCAGGCTGAAAATGGCCACGCAGGTCAAATCCTTGACGTCGCGGTAGCAGCCCGGCATGTTCAGTTCATGCGAACTCAAGCCTGTGCCGGCAGCCGGCGAATAAGGCTGAATGGTATAGCCTTTATAAAGCAGACCTTTGTCGTAGAGCTTCTTCAGCAAGAACCACAAGGTCTCGATATATTCATTCTTGAAAGTAATGTAAGGATCGTCGAGGTTGACCCAATAACCCATCATGCGGGTGAGTTCGTCCCATCTGTCCTTGTATTTCAACACTTCCTCGCGGCAAGCGCGGTTGTAGTCGTCGACGCTGATTTTCTTGCCAATGTCTTCCTTGGTGATGCCCAATTTCTTTTCGACACCCAGTTCCACAGGCAGACCGTGGGTATCCCAACCGGCCTTACGGACGACATACTTGCCGTTCAAAGTCTGGTAACGGCAGACAATATCCTTGATGGTACGGGCCATGACATGGTGGATGCCAGGCAGACCGTTTGCACTCGGCGGACCTTCAAAAAACACAAAGGAGTTATCCTTGTCGCGACTATCGAGACTCTTTTGGAAAGTCCCATTCTCCTCCCAAAACTTGCGGATTTCGTTGGCAGTTTCGGTGAGATTCAACTGTTTGTATTCCTTATAATTACTTTTCATCTTGATGAAGTAAAAAATTTAAGAGGCAAAAATACGAACTTTTCAAATGATTTGGGCAAGAAAAGTGCATTAATTTGTGAGGAAGAGAAACGCAAATGACCAAAAATGTTTCATTAATTATTCGGACGACGTGGTAGCGCCCTCCAGGCGCATTGGGTTGGGTCAGTGCTTAGCCATGCACGCCCGAGGCGTACATGGTCAAGCAGATGTTGCGTCCTCCAGACGCTTCGGACGGCACAGACAAAATTTACTCTGCATTTAGTTCGGAGCTTACTCCTCATGAATCAGTCGCCGCTAATGTAGAGCGGCTCTGATTTCCCATCTCCCGCCAAGGGCGGGAAAAACAATGGATAATAATTGGCAATTTGCGTTGAGAAAAAAAACGAACACGGATTCAACTGATTTTCACGGAATTGTTTGCACAATTATTCATCCGTGTGAATCCGTATTATGATAATTCCGTGATATAATTCTCAATTTGCGCCCTTAACGGAGATAAATTGTTCTGGATCGTATCCCAAAGCGTGTCATCATCGATATTTGAATAATCATGCACAATGATATTCCGCATCCCGATAATGATGCGCCACGGCGTTTCAGGATGCTGCTCACGAAATTCCTTGGTAAGCAAATTTGCCGCTTCGCCAACGATTTCAAGATTTTTAATAACGGCATAGTAGCACATGGGATTTTTGAAAAAATCATCGCGCGACATGCCTTCCGTGAATTTCAAAACATTGTCAATGGAACCCAAAATGTCCGTCAGTCTGCCTTTATCCCTAATTGGCTCTCTCATAAATCAATATCTTATCTTTTTCAACAAAAGGAACGGCATAGCTTTTCAAGGTTCCTTCTTCCACCAAATCGACTTCCTTGTTCAACAAATCCTGCAAATCGAGGTAAATCTGAGTGAATCCAAACAACCCGATGTGTGCCGTCTTATCCAGCGCAACCAAAATATCCACATCGCTTTCCAAAGTCTGCTCGCCACGGGCGTATGAACCAAACAACCATGCTTTCAGCACTGGCTGCGTGGCAAGATAAGCCTGAATTTTATCTATCATCAATTGTGTTTCCATAGCGGATATTTTTGCAAAAATAGAAACAATTAAAACATATTGCGTGTTTTTATGCTGAAAAATATTGTTTTTGGGGGCTATCGAATTAATGGATAATCATTGGCAATTTGCGTTGAGAAAAAAAACGAACACGGATTCAACTGATTTCACGGAATTGTTTGCACAATTATTCATCCGTGTGAATCCGTTAAATCCGTGTTCCAATTTACTTTTTATCTCTCATTCAGATTCAAAATGAACCCTTGTCCTTCGCCCGTCATGATTTCGGGAAGTTTGCCGTCCCACTTGCCAATCCATTCAAGCTGAACGATTTTCGGGTTGCTCGAAACGGAAGCGCCTTTTATCTTCAGGGCTTCGGCCTCACCTTCGGCATTCAGAATCTGGATGTCCTTTTCAATCTCGGCCTGCTTCTTCAGTTCCTCTTTCTGTTTGGTCACTTCGGCAAGGGTCAGGGCCTTCTGTTCCTCCAGTTTCTTCTGGTTCAGGGCGCCTTCGTATTCGCTGTTGTAGTACACTTCGCGGATGTCAATCTGGTCGAGGACAAGATGATACGACTCAATGTCTTTCTTCATTCTTTCCAACACGATTTCCTGAATCTCTTCACGGCTCGTGCTGTATACCTGAATAGGCGTGTATTTGCTCGTTGTCAGGGCAAGTGCCGATTTCAGTTTCGGCTTGATTACGTTTTCCTCCAGCCAATAGAAGCGTCCGTTTTCCTTGCCGTCGGTTTCCGAAACATTGTCGTAAATCCACCAGGCATATTCCGGGTCGATGCGCCACGAGGCACTGATGTCGAAGCCCATCTTGATACCGTCGATGGTTGGCGTCCACACGGTTTCGGCTTGCGTGGCATCAGCCTTATAGGATCTGTAATCCGGGGCATTGTGGCCGACTTCGGTGCGCTTAGCACAGGTATAGACTTGTTCTGTCTTATCCATGGTCTCGACACGATACCAAGGCAGAATGGCGTGCCAACCTGTGTAATAGGTCTTCTGTTTCACACCCGAAGGCGTAATGACCACGCCACATTCCTGAGCAGGAATAATGGTCAGGAAACTGGTGATAATGATGACAATGACCGGAAGAATAAACAGCCAGATTGAATTGAAGAGCAGCTTATTCTGCGGATTGGTCTTGTTTTTGATGGAACGGTTGTACAGTCCTGCAATGAGGCTGTAAAGGATGATTGCAACTGCAATTGTGGTGACGATTTTCATGATACCTGATTTTTGTGATTAACATCGCAAAATTAGGAAGAAAAATCTACACCGATTTGGGTTGCAAGGTTGCAATGAAAGATAAAAAGGAATTACCTGACTTTGGCACTTTTTCATAACTATAGGCAATTCGTGGATAATTCATGGTAATTCATGTTTTAAAAAGGCAATTATATACTTTTCGACCCCGCTTGACCTCGAAGAGATCTCATTTCTGTTACCCTATACGAGCGTAGCGGAGTGTAGGGCAGCGACATCCAT
>CALGBV010000078.1 GCA_937884015.1 uncultured Bacteroidales bacterium | reverse complement strand
CAGTGTACATTGGCGTTTTCGATATGCTCTTTCCTGCAATTTGACCTATAGACCTATTTTAATGCCGAGGCTACTATTTCCGGCGATAGAATCCAAATTGGAGACGAAACAATTTCTAAGGAAATGGGCAACAAGGTCATTACTTATACATACTATCATAGAGAAGGCACACTTAACGGCAATACAATAACATTTGATACAGAGATAGATGGAATAGAAGAACAAGTGGTTGGCTCTTCACGTGAATTTTATGGCTTGGTTCATTCCGTTGCCGTAAAATAACAACGCTGTTTCCTGCGATTTAGCAATTCTCCAATGTGTTGTCTAAACTGTTTAGCAACATGTTGGAGAATTTCATTTTTCTTTTATTCTGTGTCTTGGTTTTGGAGTCTCTTCCTCGGTAGGTTCGGTGACGTTTTCCGTCTCGCTCTGAGGCGTTTCGGCTCTTGGCATCACGGCATCGACCTTGCGGAAAATGTCGGCCTTGTCTTTTGGCCTTACTTCATCGTTCCATTTGAAACCTTGCAAAAGCCTTTGGTTTTCAGGCAAATCCTTTTCAGGAAACATGGTTTCCTCAATGCCCTTATAGGATTTGATGAGCGAAATATTGTTATCTTTCATCTCAATGACCATGTTGTCGGCTTTTGAAACATCGATGCCAATGAGGGCTGCATCGTCTTCACGAAGCCAGTAAATGGTTTCGGCATTGCCACCTGTCACGTTCACATTGTGAATGTTGCCGTTGCGGAAACGCGAAATGATGTCGGTGCCTTTGATTTGGTTGTAGCCTTCCACCGAATCCTGATTGATAATGAAAGCATTGCTCCGCTGAATGACGCTGTCGATTTTGTGGTCGGCAATCTTAATGTCGATGAAATCGCCAGTCATCTGGCTATCCTCGGCCCACAGTATCGGGTTGACTCTCATGCGGATAGTGGAATCGGCGACAAAATAAGTCATGGTGTCGCATTTGCCTTGCATGTCCGATTTGAAGAAACGTACGTTGCGTCTGCCAATCATTTTTTCCTCATCGTTCAGTTCAGTCTTGAAATGGAAAAACATAGTGTCGGCATGAATGAAAAGCGAATCAGTGCCATCGTCATAATATGCGGCATAGGCGCTGTCGGTGGCGAAGGAGAATCCCTTTTTCTCCCACATTTCGACGTAATCGCCGCGCATGACGACTTTGTAGGATGTGTCAATCATGTCGACATGATCGAAGGCCTTTGCCAAACCGATGGCGCGGTTGTAGAATATGGAATCCGATTTCAGCCATTGCGTTTCGTTGTGCATCCTTGGTTTCTTGTCGAAATAGGCAATATCTTCATTTACAAGATAATAGCCATGCTCACCTTCCAAAACGTTTTCCTTGTTGATGATAGTCGTCGGGCCCCAGAACCACATTTTTTCGATAGCCGTATTATAATATAAGGTATCGGTATACATTTGGTATTTCGGACTTGTAACTTCCACATTTTCAAAGAACGACAGTTCCTTGAGGTCATCGCGGTAATAGCCGAGGCAACTGATTAGGGTCTTGTCGCCGCGCACAGTGCAGGCGCTGTCGGGATAACTGGCGAGGTGCAGGTCGCGGTCGTAAGTCATGTATTCCGTGCGGAGCAAAGTGGAGTCGTCTTTCAGGCGCACGTTATCGAAAAATTCGGCAAAACGCGTGTTGCCATCATAATTCAGCAGGTCGCTGAAAATTTCAACGCTGTCATTCACAATGATATGCACATTCTGATAAGCATCGAAACTGTTGGTTTTTTCGTAAAAATAGGCGCTGTCGCAGAAAAAATAAGCCGAATCGTGCCTAATTTTCACGTTGCCGATGAGACGCTGGAACTCGCCCAAATTACGGTTGTAGCTGATTTGGTCGTAATGCTCAATGTTCACTTTGGTCTTTTTCTTTTCGTCAGTTTCTTCCTGAGCGAAAGCCATTTGCGCCAAAAAGCATAGCAGTAATATGAAAATCCAATTGCGTCTCATTTTTTGAAATAACGTGCAAAGATAGAAAAGATTGTCGAGTGTTTTGTTTCGTTTTTCCCGTTTCTGACATTATTTCGTCTGGAAAAATGTAATTTTGCGCACAAATCGGAACGAAAAAGCGCCTTGCTCCGTTTCGACGCTTCGACAGACTCAGCAACCGAAGCTCAACGAGCAAACGAAAATTCAACAGAATTGTCTCGTTTCGACAAGCTCAACGAGCGGAACAACATATAAACAATAAACAACAAACATTTCACCCAATGACAATCAAGGAAGCGCAAACCGCCGTCGACGAATGGATTAAGACTTACGGCGTGAGATATTTCAACGAACTGACTAACATGGTTTTGCTGACCGAAGAAGTCGGCGAACTGGCGCGCATCATTGCCCGGACCTACGGCGAACAGTCGTTCAAGGAATCGGACAAAAACCGCGACATGGCAGATGAAATGGCCGACATCCTTTGGGTGCTGATGTGCCTCGCCAACCAAACTGGCGTCGACCTGACCGAAGCCTTCGCCAAAAACATGGAAAAGAAAACTTCGCGCGACAAGGAACGTCATCTCAACAACGAAAAACTGAGACAGTAATTGAAAGCCAAACGATTTCTCATATTGATTTTTATCTCGCTGATTTTCAATGTCGCACAGGCACAAATCAACTATGCGCATTTCATTCAGCAGGCGAGGCTCGACTTGACCGAAGGCCGTTTCAAGGAAGGCATCAGCGGACTGAATGTGGCGATTGCTGCGAAACCCGAAAACTTTGAAGGCTATTTTCTGCGCGGTTTGGCAAAATACAGTTTGGAGGATTTTACGGGGGCCATCACCGATTTCGACAAAACCCTGGAAATCCACCCGATGTATGTGCGCGCCTTGCAGTATCGCGCCATTTGCAACGACCATTTGGGCAACCTCAACGAGGCTTTGTCTGATTTTCAACGTGCCATCGACCTTGACCCTTTCGATGCCGACCTCTTCTTTGCGCGTGGCATTACTTATCTGCATTTGAACAGGTATCAGGCGGCCATTGATGATTACGACATGGTGCTGACCATCGACAACAAAGTGGTCTACCTGCCCAACAGCGCTCTGTCTTCCGGAACCATCG
>CALGBV010000077.1 GCA_937884015.1 uncultured Bacteroidales bacterium | reverse complement strand
CGTGAAAAGATAGGATTTTGCCCGGTCAAATTCCACAGTGTCAACGTGTTCCCAAATGCGGGCGAAGGTTTCCTGCACGACGTCTTTTGCCTTGTCTTCGTCGCGGAGACTCGACAAAGCGAAGCGGAAAATCCGGTCGGTATATTGCTCAACACACTTATTGTACTGACTTCTGTTCATACGTTCTTTTGTCCTACGAAAATAAGTCAAAAAAGTTACATGTTGGGTGAAAAAAATAAAGAAACGAAAAATCAGGATTCCTTTTCAGCGGAAAAAGACTAATTTTGCCCCAAAATTGAATTATTATGATTTTAAATTACATCACTTGGAACGCTGACCCCGTGCTGTTTTCCATTGGCAGTTTGCAGGTGCGTTGGTATGGCCTTTTGTGGGCTTTGGGTTTTCTTTTCGGTTATATGATCATGAAAAGAATCTATAAGCGTGAAAAAATGACCGATGATTCTTTGGACAAATTGTTGATTTACATGCTTGTATCGACAATCCTCGGTGCGCGCTTGGGCCATTGCCTTTTCTATGAACCCGATTATTATTTGTCGCATCCCATTGAGATTCTGAAGATTTGGGAAGGCGGGCTTGCCAGTCACGGTGGTGCCATCGGCATTTTGATTGGCCTTTTCATTTATGCCCGGAAAGAGAAGAAACCTTACATTTGGATTCTTGACCGAATTGTTGTGGCGGTTTGCCTTGTCGGTGCTTTGATTCGTTGTGGCAACGTGATGAACCATGAAATCTATGGCACGCCTACATCTTTGCCTTGGGGCTTTGTCTTCATGCGTGGACAGGAGCAATTTTGCGGCACTTTCGATAATTATTACCAATGCACGGCAGGCAATTGCTGTTCGCCCGACCAATGGCTGCCTTGCCACCCGACAGGTCTGTACGAGGCTTTCTTCTGCCTCATGGCTATGGGCATTTTGCTTTGGATGTACTATAAGCGCGACCTTGGCAACCGTCAGCCTGGCGTGATGTTCAGCGTCTTTCTGATTATCATTTTCGGTTCGCGCATCTGCATCGAGTTCCTGAAAAACGTGCAGGTTGATTTCGAGCAGAACATGACTTGGGATATGGGTCAATGGCTGAGCGTTCCGTTTGTCGTGGCTGGCATTACGATATGGATTATCAGTGCGGTGAAGAAACGCAAGCAGGTGCAGTGAAAAACGAAAAGCGGAAGCCGTAAGACTTCCGCTTTTTTATTGTCAAGTGATGGATTATCATTCAACGACGATGCGCTTCATAGCGGTGCCGTTTGCCGTTTCAACCTTCAGCATGTAAACGCCTTTGGTGAATTGCGACATGTTGATGATGTAGTTGTCGTTGTCAACATTGACATTCATGATTTCCTGACCAAAGAGGTTGAAAACGCTGATGCTTTCAATGTTCTCAGCCTTGATGTTAAGGATGTCGTTAGTTGGGTTCGGGAAGATTGAAACATTATCATTATTTTCCTGAATGTCAGTGATGTTAATCTCTATGACATTGCCATCCGATTCAAGCGTTTCGCCATCTCTTTCATACACGGCCTTGATGATGTAGGAAACCGATCCAGAGTGAACCGGGTCGAAATATTCATATTCCTCTTGACCTTCAATGGCCGGAATGTTGGCAACCAAAACAAATTCTTTCTCGATTTCTTCTTCACGGTAAATGTTGAAACCGGTCATTTCCCAGCAGTTTACGGGTTCTTCTGGCGTGTTCCAGGTGAGGTTGGCACCATAGTCATTTTCCATATTCCAGACATATTCGCCCGCAGCATTTCTGACGGGGAAGAGGAAGAGTTCCATGGCATCGCAGGCTTCTTCCGATTGAGCTATGGCCTGGTTGTGAACCGTGGCAACGCTGTAGCAGTATTCTTCTTCAGGGCAAGGAACGACATCGGTGTCAGTGTAACTCATGCCTGTTATGTTGCTGGCAATCATTTCTTCATCGCGATACACATTGAAACTCGTGAAAGGCTGAATGGCTGCCCAATTGATGGTCGGGTGTTCGCCAAAGGTAATGTGGACATTGGTCGGAGCCTTGACCACGGTGACGGTTGCGCTTGCCGTGACGGTCTCGCTGCCACTGGTAATCGTAACGGTGTAGGTTGTGGTTTGTGTTGGCGTGGCAGTTGGGTCCTGAATGTTGGCATTGTTCAGCGAAGCGGCTGGCGACCAGCTGTAAGTGTAAGTGCCGGTTCCGCCTTGCGGATAAGCTATCAGGGTTGAACTTTCGCCCTCTGCAATCGTTGCCGGACGTGCTGATGCCGTGGCTTGTAAAGGAGCGTTAATGGTAGCCGTTGCCGTGTTCGACTTTGGCGATTCTATTCCGTTGTAAACCGTGGCAACCTGATAGTTGTATGTGCCTGCGCTCAGATTTTGGTCGGTGTAAGTGTTGGCTGTGATGTTTTGGGCAATCATGGTGTTGTTGCGGTAAATCTTATAGCTTTGGGCAGGGTTGGCTGCTGTCCAGTTCAGATTCACGTTGCTGTTGCTGACCACGGTGGCTGTCAGGTTGGCTGGCGGGCAAACCACGGTAATGGTGGCTGTGCCTGTGGCAGTCTCTCCGCCTGAGGTTACGGTGCAAGTGTAGGTCGTGGTTTGTGTTGGGGTTGCCGTAGGTGCTTGAATGTTAGCATTGTTCAAGCCTGTGGCAGGTGTCCAGTGATAAGTGAAACTGCCGTCGCCGCCTGTCGCCATGGCGTTCAGTGTAGCACTGTCGCCGCGGGCAATAATGCTTGGGTTGGCGGAGCAGGTCACGCTGATTGGGTCTGGAGCGCCGCCTTGTGTAATGTCAATCGTAGCAATATAGGTTATTTTGTTGTAGCCGAAAACAGTCAACGTTGCGGTGCCGGTCTGACCAGGTGCATTGAAGGTAATGTGGCAACTGCCGTTATTGATGATAGCCGAGCCCATGATTTCGTTGTTACGTGTCAAGGTGGCGCGGGCGCCGTTGCCATTGCTGGCGTTCACGGTGAATGAGGTAGAACCAGTGCCGATGCTGCTGCCGTGGGTCACATTCATGTTTTCGGGAATGGCATTACGCAAGGTGAGGGTCGGGTCACCGTAAAGAATCCAAGCCATGTAGGTGCCGAGGCCTTGTCCGCCGCCTTGTCCGTATTGGTCGAGGATTTTCATGTTACCGTTCATCGAAGTGCCGGCAAGGGTGCGCTTTATGTTGTTGCTATAGCTTTCAACAAGGATGTCGACCATTTCGTCCTGACCGTACATTGGAGGAACCCAAGGCTGTGAAATGTAGGAGAACATTCCGCCAATGGCACCTGTAGGTTGTTCAGGACTGCCGTTGTTGGCGCGGAGCCAAGTCTCGGCAAAGCATGGCTGATAATGGTCATATTTACCATTCAGGCAGGCCACTGACCAAACGATAGGAAGTTTGTTGACATTGGTCAAAGCGTTGACATTGCTGTTGCTGTAGCCAAATACGCCCCAGCTGGTTTCGGAGCCATGGTTGCAGTAATTGATGATGCTTAAGCCGTCGTTGATATTTTGGCTGAGGGTGGCAGCGTTGGAATGTGCGCCGCCGCCACTCTGGTAGTCTCTGTAGACTTCCGTGTAATTGTAACCGAGCAAATCAGTGCGGATGTTGTCGATGTGCTGCCAGTCGTCTTCGCCAAAGTGACCGCCGCCGCCGGCTGTTGTGGCTACGCCAGTCCCGAAGGGGAGCCATGTGTCGGAGGCATTGATGTCTCTTTCGTAATGGATGACCTTGTTGACCTGATTGGTGACATGGTCGGTGCTTTCTGCGGAGAATCGGCCAACGAAAATGTCGTTATAATAGTCGCTGCCAACGATTTGACCATACCAGTTGTCGGACTTGCCGCCGTAGCCAGGAGTGGAAAAGCTGTGGCCTGGAATTTGGGCGACATCGCCGACGAGAAGGACATACATTAGGTTGGGGTTGGCATTGTATTGTGCTTCAATATAACTGTGAATGGCTTGGTCGGTGGTGCCGGCGGTGCTGGTGCCAACCATGGTTGTCGGGCGGCCAATCTGTTTTTTCCAGTTGACG
>CALGBV010000076.1 GCA_937884015.1 uncultured Bacteroidales bacterium | reverse complement strand
CTGAAATCCCCCAGGACCGGAAGGTAGCAAGGGTAGGTGGTTGTAGCGGTGCGATATAAGTAGCTTACCCTTTTTTATTTGAATTTGGACACAACACTAAAAAAGGAGCAACCTCTCGGTCGCTCCTTTTCAGTTCATTCAACGGAGACAAGCTCCAAATCAATTATCAGAGGCGAATCGGCTGGCAGCAGCTGCGGGTCGATTTCAATCTCGCCAAAACCAAGGTCGGAAGGCACTATCAGCCTCACTTTCGAACCCGGATTCATCTGCATCACGGCCTCCTCGATGGAAAGAATCATCTCGCCATGTCCTACCGTGAATTGCATCGGCGTATCCTGATAGTAACTCGATTCAATCTCTTCACCATTCAGATTATAAATGGTGTAGTGGACAGCAACCTTGTCGCCCCATTGAACCACATCACCTGCACCCTCTTCTTGCCAAATGACATACAGTCCCGTTTCTGAAGGTTCTTCTGTGATGTTATTGTCTTTCACATATTTGGCAATCAGCTGACGTTGTTTTTCCATCACTTTTTCATGTTCTGCCTGACGTTTTGCCTCTTGCTCGGCAACAAACTTATCATGTGCTTCCTTGCTCATGATGCTGTTCATCTGAACTTCAACACGCAAAGGCATGTAAGGCGTGATGATTTGCTGATAACCGACACTATCGAAAGCCAACGATGAAGGCAGCACACAATTCAGGCGGCCACCATCAGGCACCATGCCAACGGCCTCGGTGAAACCTTTGGAAAGGAAGTCATCCGTACCATACTGAAAATCAAGCGACTCTATGCCAAACGAGTTCATAATGGTATCGCCATCAAGCGATAACATGATAAAATCGAAGTTAACATATTCGCCCATTTTTACAGTCTTGCCGTTTCCCGTCTTTTCAAGAACGATAAGGCCGGATTCGGTGATTTCGTTGTTGGCATCGTTTCTGAAAGCTTCCAGAGCAGCCTGTTCTGCCATACGCAGACTATCGGCATAATGCCTATAGGAAGCCTCGATTTCCTCGAATGGCGTAATGGAGAGGAGCTTCAAATCGTAGTATATCGGCTGACCGGCATACTCTTCCGGAGTCTCCATGTTCATCACTGACGAAAACACGGAATCGGCAATGACCAACATCCGGGCCGAATCGCCAATGTGCATATTCATCAAGGCATCAGTAACATCGCCAACGAAAGCCGCCGGTTCCAGAACGATATCAATCGGTTCATCGCCGGCAGTCGTGAACAGCATAGTATCATTAAAATACTGTGCCATTTCAAAGGTCACGCCGTCATGGAGGCGCGGCGCAACCTTTTCATTGCTTCTTTCATAGAATTTCATGTAGGCGCCATTGTCCATTCTCTTGAATCCCGAATAAATGGAATCGCTCTGGCATGATACCATCAACGCCAAGGCCAAAATGGAAACGACTTTGCCAAACACTTTATTCATATTATTCAAAATCAATCAGTTCAACTTCAAAAACCAAGTTTGAGAAAGCTGGAATATCAGGACCGGCAGCTCTATCACCGTAAGCAAGGTAATAAGGAATGTAAAGCACGCCTTTTTCGCCCTTCGACATCATCATGATGCCTTCGTCCCAGCCAGGAATGACTTGACCAACGCCAATCGGTATCTGGATAGGTTCGCCGCGTTCAACTGATGAATCGAACACAGTGCCATCCAACAGTTTACCGGTATAATGGACTTTAACCATCTGACCATCAGCTGGTTTTTCGCCATTACCTTCTTGGGTCATCACGTAAACGAGACCTGAAGCCGTTGGTTCAGCAACAACGCCCTGAGCAGTCAGATAATCCTGCAATTGCTGAGCAGCAGTTGCTGTTTCTTCAGGATAATCAGCTTTCATCTTTTCTATTCTTTCAGCGGCAGCTTGTCTTGCTTTTTCAGCCATTCTTGCCTTGTATTCGCTTTCAGGATAGAAATCATTCACCTTAACGTCGAATCTCATAACATCCGTAGAATTGAACTCTTCAGGAAGGCTTGGCTGTCCGAAGAAAGTAGTGAAAGTGGAATCGATGTTTACGATAAATGAAGCGGAATCGCCTTTGTGCATCATGGCAAGGCCTTCAAAGAAATCACCTGCAAACAAAGGTTCCTCCAGACGGAACAGGTTAGGCATTGTCGGTATAATGGCATTGGTGTCATTCACCGTGCAACCGAACTCAACTTCAAGGATGTCACCGATAGCAGGCACTTCACCCTCATTTTGAGTGTAGAAACGATAATTCAGTCCGTTTTCGTTGATTTCATAACCCTCATAAGGGCTCTTTTCCTGACATGAAGTCATGCCAGCGAACACCATGGCTGCTGCAGCCATGAACAAAACACTTTTTTTCATTGTTTAAATAGTTTAGTTAATTTTGTAATTTATTTAATGTCAATTATTTCTATATCAAACACCAGATTTGAATAAGGTGGAATTATTCCCGTCTGACGGTTACCGTAAGCCATATCGAAAGGAATGATTAGAGTGGCCTTTTCACCTTTCTTCATCAAGGCGACGCCTTCTTCCCAACCTTTGATGACACTGCCATTGCCCAAAACAAAACTGATAGGCTCGCCACGTTCGACTGATGAGTCAAAAACACGGCCATCCATCAGTTTTCCGGTATAATGAACAGTAATTGTCTGTCCGGCAGCGGCACATTCGCCAGAACCTTTCCTGTTGCAGACATAAACGAGGCCTGAATCAAGTTTCTTAGCCTTAATCTTATTGTCAGTCAAATACTTGTCAAATTCCTGATGGGCCCTTTCTACCCTCGACCGATTGGCATCTTCGGGACTCAGAATATCCAGCATGACGACATCGAAAATCAGGTTGCTGTAGGCAGGAATCAAACCATAAGGGTTCTCTCCGTAAGCCAAATTGTAAGGCAAAACAAAACGGGCCTTATCGCCAGCCGACATCAAGCCAATGCCTTCTTCCAGGCCTTTCAGCACTGTACCCTGACCATAAACTATGTCGTAATACTCGCCCAACTTGTCAGATGAGCCTAATTCATTGCCACCCATGATTTTAGCTTCGAATTTCACTCTTGCCGTTGAACCTACGGTCGGTGTAGTGCCCTCATTATCTACCTCGAAGTTATAATAAAGTCCGGATTCTGTGTGATTCACGATTTTATTCTCCTTCACATACTGAGCGAAATCCTTTTCCGACTTTGCCTTGAGGTCTTTCATTTCGCGTTCAGCCTGACGAAGTTGTTCATCCTTGGTCATAATATTCAGTAATTCAATATCATAAACAAGATTCGAATAAGGCTTCACATTGCCCATGTTGTGCTCACCGTAAGCCATTTCGTAAGGAATGATGGCACGCACCTTGTCGCCTTGATGCATCGTCGGCACCACTTCTTCCCAACCAGGAATTGCATAACCTTCGCCCAAAACGAAGGAGAACTTCTCGTTCTGGTCGTATGATGAACCCACTTTCGTACCATCAAGGAGATAGACTTCATAATTGACATCGACTTTCTCGCCTTGTTCAGGGCAACGGCCTTTGCCATTTGAAATCGGAATAATGTAAATACCAGATTCAGTAGGAGTTACATCAATGCTATTGTCTGCGATATAAGCAGCCAAGGCTTCCTTCGATTCGTTTTCCATATCAGCTTTCATCTGGTCGATTTCAGCCTGAAATGCCTCAGCCGTCTTGACTTCCAGCATCTTGATTTCATAGCGAAAAAAGTCATCGGCCTTCAAGCCAACGGCCACAGGATCCTGAGAATAATAAACGGAGGCGATGGAATCTGCTTTAATGTAGAACGAAGCGGAATCGCCCTCGCGCATCATGGCAACAGCTGAGTGCAAATCGCCCTTGAAACGTGGTTCAGCAAGCTGAAGATGAATGATGCCTTGGGTTTCAGCCCAGTCATAATACAGTGAATCATCAAGATAGCACAAAACCGACATCTTCATGAAATTCGTCTTCTCGGGCAAGGCATTAGCCTTATTCTGGTTGTAAAAACGATAATACAGACCATCGGAAGTTTTCTTATACCCTGGAAACTTCTGGTCTTTTTGGCCACATGAAGCAAACAGCGTTACAAAGGCCACGCACAGTAATGCGAATGAAAAACATTTTCTTTTCATAAGTTATTGAATATCTATTATTTTAATCGTGTAAATTAGTGTCGAATAGGCAGGTATCTTGTTATCGTCGCCATGAAGCCCGTAGGCCAAATGCGATGGAATGATTAAGGTTGCAATATCGTTTTCATGCAGATATTTCATGGCTTCATCGAGACCAGATTCGACAGTTCCCTCTCCCACTTTGAATACCTTAATTCCTTCATTTTTAGAAGAATATATCAAATCGCCAGTAATGGAACGCAATTCGTATTCCATGCGAACCGTCTGCCCCTCCTGAATCAGCTGTTCGGAACCTTGCTTCAAAATGACGTAACGCAATCCCGTTCCCGTTGAAATCATGTTCAGCCCGTGACGGCTCACATAATCCTCAATATCAGCCTCTTCGTCATTCACCATATAGCGGTTGGCTATCTCCATGCTTTGTTTCAATGCATTCGGATCGGTCTTTTTCGGTGCCTCCTGACTATGGTCGCAAGCAAGAAGCACAATAAGGAAACCGAAGAACAAATATTTAATAAATCTATTCATTATCAAGCATTTAACATATTCTTATAATCAGGCAACACCGATTTCAGTTTCTCAACCGCTTCCTCAATCGTGCAATCCATAGTGCCACCAGCTGCGTTGGTATGTCCACCGCCTTTGAAATGCTTGTTAGAAAGTTCATGCACCGAAAAATCGCCTTTCGAGCGGAACGAGAACCGTATCTGTCCCTGCCTTTCGGTTATCAGAACCGACATTTTTATCTTTTTCAGCGATAGCGGATAATTCACAATTCCCTCTGTATCACCAACATGATAGTCGAAGGAGTCAAGTTCGCTCTTACTCAAGGCAATGATGGCAGTAGAATAGTCATCCAAAACCTCCATCTTATTGATAGCATACCCCAACAGGCGCAATCTGCTTTCCGAGAAAGTATCGTATACCAGACGGTGAATATCATTGTAAGATATTGATTTCTTGACTAATGCGCCGACAATTTCGAAAGTGCGCGGGTGATAGATTGAATGTGCAAACGAACCCGTATCAGTCATAATGCCGACTAGCAAATCCGTGGCAATGTTTTCGTCCAAATAGTTCTCGCCGTAATGCAGAATGATTTCGGCCACCAATTCCGAAGCGCTCGAGACATTGGTTTCCGACCATCCGCAACAGAACTGGCTCATGTCGGGGTCGCGGTGGTGGTCGACCAAAACACGCGGAACACGCGTCTTTCCAATCTCGTTATGGAGCAATCCGGAACGCGATAAACTGTTGAAATCCTGCATGATAATACACTCAGCAGTCGTAATCCCCTCCTGTGCCAACTCCGTTTGGCTTTCATAAATCAGAATATCGTGCGCTCCAGGCATCCACGACAAGAAACCTGGAAAATCGTTGGGTACCAAAACTTTAGCATCGACACCAAACTTCTTGAGGAAAAAACACATCGCCAAAGAAGAGCCTATGGCATCGCCGTCAGGATTGACATGAGAAACCACGAGAATCTTCTTAAACGAATGAATTACAGTATCAAACTGATTATAAAATGATTCCGTTTGCATAATTTTGCGCAAAATAAGTGGGCAAAATTACATAATTTCTCAATAGGTTCACCTTATTATATATAAAGAAATCACATTGTTTTCGGCTGCAGCACTTCAAAGCTGTTGTCATCATACACCAAAACTATGCTTTTCAGCAACGTTTTTTTTGTTTCACGCTGATTATCAGCAGTCGAAGGAATGTCAATATTCCGTGTATCAAACAAGGTGTTGGCAAAATCATCAGCAGGTGCAGGCTCGTTTTTTCCCTTTTTCTGTTCAACTACAGACTCCAAAACGGGATTCTGTTCCTTAAATGGTTCCGACACTGTAACAGGTCCTTTGCCAAAAACAATCCAGTCGAGGTTGTATTCGGGGAAAGTCTCTTTCAGCTTTTTCACAAACTCCAGACTCGGATTGTTGCGTCCCGCCAAAAGGTGAGAAACATTGGAAGGCTGAATGCCCAACTTCATAGCGAACTCCGTTGCCGTCAGATTTTTCGCCCTTATGATTTGCTCGATACGTTCTTTCATAGTCACCGAAATTTTCAATTTTACCTCATTTTGAATTTACAAAAGTAAAAAATAAATCTTTACAAAATGAAACTTTTTTCAATTTACATTTGTACAATAATAGAATATTATTCATTTCATTATAAAATCACTTTATATAACAATAAATAAATTATTATTTATCAGATGATTACAATACAATTTCATTAAAGCAATATAATTTGATTTTTAGACAATTTATTTAATATTTAACTTTATATGATGATAATTATTTAACTGATATACAATTATTTATTGATTAGATTTATACATTTTTCAATATTTTGACACATATATAAACATTTACAACAATACAATTGTATTTTAATATTGTAAACTACGTGTATATACAACTGATTTTGTGCTATTTATAATAAATTGCAATTACATTTGTAAATATTTCATCACAGTAAAAAACGGAGTCAAGAAATCGCGTTTCAGACATCATCTTCCCCACATTGACCATCAAATAGGTTCAAAAACGAAGTCCGCTCAAATCGCCTAAAAACGGCCTCATTCATCACCTACCCGATTCCTCAAATTCGTTGTCACGCTGCGTAAAAAATTGCTACCTTTGCACCCTCAATGAAAACCCAAGACAAGCACATACAAAAACTCATCGAGGAAGGCGAACACCAGATGCTCGATTTCAAGTTCGAAATTTCGGACAGCAAACGCATCGCCCGTTCCCTTGCGGCTTTCGCCAACACCGATGGCGGCCGGCTACTCGTAGGCGTAAAAGACAATGGCGCCATTGCGGGCGTCCGCTCCGATGAGGAAATCCACATGATCCAGGCCGCCGCCGAAATGTATTGCCAGCCTCAGGTTTTCTACACCACCGAAGAATGGGAAATCAACGGAAAGACCGTTTTGGAAGTCATCATCCCAAAAGACAAACAAAACAAGCACAAAGCCCCCGACAATCAAGGCGAATACAAGATATTTGTCAGGGTCAAAGACGAAAACCTTGTTGCTGACCCTGTCCTGCTGCGTGTCTGGAAATCGGACAAATTTGCAAAAGCAGCAAAAATTTCCTTCACCGAGACCGAGTCGCTCTTGCTCCACTTTCTCGCCGAAAACCAACAAATAACACTATCTGAATTTCAAGAAATCGCACATATTAATAAAAGGAAGGCCGAAGCCATCCTTGCCGATTTCATTCTTGTCGGAACCATAAAAATCATCCAGACAAGCCAAAAAACCTATTTTATACTCACCGAGAAGTAAATGACTTCGGAAAATCAAAACCGCAATATGCTAGGACGCCACCATCCCATTGCCAAGGCTGGGTTCTTTGCAGCCCGTCAAATTGTCTTTTGAAAGTTTTCTCCGCTGCGCAACGAAGCGGAGTGAAAGAGGAGCGGCAGGAGACTGGATGCGGAGATAGCGTTGGTATAGCCCAGGTATAGTGCTTATCTCTGTCTGGTGATTTTGTCATTTTGTCATTTGTCAAAAAATCACAATAAGCGATTTCGTTATTTTCTCCTTTCTCTTTCTCCTACTTAACTTACTACTTAATTAATAATATTAATAGGTGACAAATGACAAGAGATTTGAATTTGCTTATTGTGACAAAATGACAAATGATTTTTTGACAAAATGAATTCTATCATATTATTGATAATAAGTTTGTTGCACAAAAACAAACATTATCATTTGTCATAAAAAGGTCGAAAAAAAACGAATTCCTTTGTTTTGTCAACTTATCGTATCTAATCAAGATGTGCCCGCCAACTTACAATACTTTGGCAGTAACATGGAGCAAAAAATATATAATCATCAAGATTTATGAAAGATTTATTTCCGAAAAAGAACACGACCGTACCAACACCTATTTAAAATGTTTACTTCTTCCAAAAACTCTATTTCGACTGCAAAGAACTGACAAAATAAAAAATGTCAGTAACCATTTTCATCGAAATACCCGAAAAATATAGATAATTCCAATACATTAAAGCCTCATTTCAACTTATCACACATGTTATTCATTCCAAAAACGCCGACAAAACATCTTTTTTGTTTATTTTTACAAATTGATTATCAATAATATAAATCATTTTATTAAAAATAATATATTTTTTTCTTGCCATGAATGGAAAAAGCCGTACCTTTGCAATCCCAATCACGAAGAAAAGAGGCGAAAGACAATATAAAGATTGGGAAGTTCTTTGAAAGCTTGAAGGCCAGCA
>CALGBV010000075.1 GCA_937884015.1 uncultured Bacteroidales bacterium | reverse complement strand
CCGTAGGCCAAGCGTAGTTGATATCGCCACGGAGTTGTTTGCAACTCATGACGATATGACTGCCGCCATAGGACTTGCGCAGCGTGACGGTAACCTTGGGCACGGTGGCTTCGCCGTAGGCAAAAAGGTCACCATCGTTATTGATAAAGACCGGTACATGAAACTCGTTTTCAAGCATTTGCTTCAGCGGAACACCGCCTCTGAAAGTCGGTAGGTTCTCCAAATCGCCGATAATTCCGTTTGGATAGTCGGCCGGACCCGGGAAACAAAAACTGATGGCAGAGGCTTTCGAACCGCATTTTTCTTCGCAAAGTCTGAATCCTTCAACGATTTTTTGCAAGACCTCCTTTAAAGTGGGTGCTGCCGAAGGAATTGTGAATGGTTCGATAATTTCATGTGCATTGTGCATGACTGAAAACTTGAATCCGGTTCCGCCGGCATCAAGTATGAAAATTACATCGTTTTGATATTCCATATTTTTGAATTATTTGTTTTTATGCTTGAGGTTCAACTTGTTGTTTTTTATTTTGTGGATTCTTGAATTTTTCCACCCATAAAACCCACATCAGGAAAATGATGAAGTAGAAGAAGAATTTGAAAATGTAATCGTGTGCCAGATGGAAACTGTTGGGCCACGGAATCTGCATCATCAGAATGCCGCAAATCCTGACGACATTAGTCCATTCAACGACAGCCAAACCCGCCGGAATGAACCATGCCTTGTGCTTCCAAGGTCCTGGAAACAAAAGCATTAGGAAAAGCCAATGGCACCATTGTTTCAGGCTGGCACATTCAGGCGCAATGATGACCCTTGCCCAACCGCCATCGTTGTTTGGCGTGGCAATGAGGCGCATGTCGGTTATTGTCGTAATGTCAAGGCCAAAAACATGCTGCAAGACCCAGCACGACTGGTCGAAAACCAGATTGACCGCCCAAAGCGACAACTTGTCGATGGTGCCTTTAACGGGCCAATATTCCAAGGCTTGCCAACCCAAAAACAGGAAATGGAAGCTCATTATCAAAATAATGAAAAGCGCCACGTCGACGGTGCTGGCATTTTTCGGGTCTTTGCAGTATTTTCTGATGTTTTCGATAGACATTATAGGTCGTTTTGAGGCGATAAAAATAAGAAAAAATTGTAATTTTGCGCCCTCAAAAATAATGAAAAATGGCAAACGATACGATTATATCTCAATTAGGTGAGACAATACAAAACGATTCAACTATCATGACAATGGCGGAAACTATTGAAAAAGTGAAAGATACGCCGATTTCAGAGTGGCTTCCGCGTTTGGTGAACAATTATCTTGTGCCGTTGGGAATCAAACTCGTTGCCGCCATTATGATTTTTATCGTTGGCCGTTGGCTCGTGAAAGTGATAAAAAACAGTGTGAACCGCGTGATGGAGCGTCGCAATACTGAAGCCACCTTGCGCTCGTTTTTGGGCAGCTTGATATCCGTGTTACTGAATTTTATTCTCATCATCATAATAATCAGCGTTTTGGGAATCAATACAAGCTCGTTGGTGGCGCTTCTGGCCTCGGCTGGCTTGGCTGTCGGCATGGCTTTGAGCGGCACTTTGCAGAATTTTGCCGGTGGCGTGATTATCATGATTTTCCGTCCGTTCAAAGTTGGCGATTACATTTCGGCGCAAGGTCAGGAAGGAACGGTGAAGGAAATCCAGATTTTCAATACGATTATCAAAACCCTTGACAATAAGATTATTACGATACCAAACGGAATCCTTTCTACGGGCATTATGACGAATTTTGCCAAAGAGGAAACGCGCCGTGTCGACTGGACTTTTTCCATTTCCTACGGCGACGATTACGACAAGGCAAAATCTGTGTTGAAAAACCTTTGCAATGCCGATGCACGCATTTTGAAGACGCCTGAAGTTTTCATCGAATTGGCAAAACTGAACGAAAGTTCCGTCGACATTACGGTTCGCGCCTGGGTGAAATCTGCCGATTATTGGGGCGTTTTCTTCAGCATGAATGAAAAGGTTTACAAGACTTTACCAGTCGAAGGCCTTCACTTGCCTTTCCCGCAAATGGATGTGCATGTGAAACAGTAATCAGGATTTCTTTTTGCGGAAAGTGATGAAATAATTAAGGGTGAATAGTAGCAGGGCTACAATTAGGACGGAACAGCCTTTTGCAACTAACTTGTTGAATCCCAGATTTTCAATGAAATAGTTGAGCGAAAGGGAAGTCACGCCCAAACCTAAAAGCTGCACGCCGTAAAAAGCCAGAAAACGCAAAACCAGATGGTCGTCAACCTTGAAGTTGATGTTCTTGTTGAGAATGAAACTGCAAATGATGCCGGCGTGGAAACTGATGGCATTGGCACCCTGATAGGGCAGGAAATTGCTGAGAATCCAGAAAAGTCCAAAATCCAGCCCCGTACTGATGGTTCCGAAGACTGCATAAAGGATGAAATTCCTGAGCCGCTGATATAAGTCTTTGATTTTCTGTTTCATTGTCAATGGCAAGAGTCGCAGTTTCCGCCTTCGCAGGAATGACCGTGTTCGTGATGATGGTGGCAATGATGTCCGTGATTCTTGCGGTATTCCACTTCCGCATCCATTTCTTCAATCGTGGGCTCCCTGACCTCCAAAACCTTGCCTTTCACAAACAGGCTGTGACCCGCCAAAGGATGATTGAAATCCATAACGACATGGTTTTCATGGATTTCCAAAATCTTTCCATCAAATGGACGGCCTTCCTTGTCTTGCAATTTTATGACATTGCCGACAACGAGCAAATCCTCTCTGATTTGGCCATCTTCCATGAAAATGCTGAGCGGCGCATCCATCACTTTTTCATCGTCGTGCCAGCCGAAAGCCTCATCGGGAGCGATGGTAAATGCAAAAGAATCACCGGCTTCCAAGCCTCGCAAGCCATCGGAAAAGCTTTTCATGATGCGGCCAACGCCAAACATCATTACGCGTGGTTTTTCCTCCGTTGCACTTTCCAGAATTTCGCCGTTGGCATCGTCGGCCTGAATGGTATAAACCAGTTTTCCAACCTTTAAATCTTCGATTTTCATTTTCATTTTGTCGTTTTGGACTGCAAAGATAAGATTTAATTGGCAATTGCCAAAATTTGCCTAATTTTGCGCCAATATTAAGTGATAAAATTATGTTGATATTAGAAAAACCTTACGTTTCGGAGAAACTGATACAGACGGCAATTGAGAACAATCTGCCGGTTTTACGCAACGCCATGTCGGAAAAACTGGTTGCCGATGGTTATGCCCTTAATCTTTACAACGACGAACAGTTCATTGCTGAATATCAGAAACGTCACCGCATTTATACGATGTCGGAAAATGCGCTGGGCTGGATTGTCGAGAAGCTGCCTGATGAGGAACTGAAGAAAAAAATCGAGTTGCTGAAAAACAAGGCCACTTTCCGCCGCATTTGTCAGGACATGTACCCTGATTTCTTCTTCTGCGAAGTCGCCATCAAGGACATGGGCGATATTGATGCTTCCACCTTGCATTTTCCTTTGGTGCTGAAACCTTCGGTCGGTTTTCTCAGCGCTGGCGTTTATGTGGTTCATAATGCTGGGGAATGGAAGGCTGCTGTTGATGACATTCAGCTGAATTTCAAGAAAGTAGGCGAGCAGTTCCCGGAATATGTGGTCGGGACGCAGAATTTTCTGATTGAGGAATATATTAAAGGTGAAGAATATGCCGTTGATGCTTATTTCGATGAAAAAGGCGAGCCGGTCATTTGGAACATCTATCATCACCGCTTTGCCAACGAATCGGATACCAGCGACCGCCTGTACTGCTCAAGCCGCAAACTTTACGACCAGTACGAAAAGCCTTTCATGGATTTCCTGATTCAGACCAACAAGGTCATCGGATTGCGCGATTTTCCGATGCACATTGAGTTCCGCTACGATGGCAAGAAAGCCATTCCGATTGAAATCAATCCTTTGCGCTTTGCAGGTTTCTGCCTGAACGAATTGCAGACGCATATCAGTGGCATTCATCCGATTATGGCTTACCTGAACAACATTCACATCACCAAGGAGGAAATGTGGAAGGGCAAGGAAAACGATACTTACAATTTCCTAGTTTTGGAACGTCCTGCCGGAGCGCCAAAAGAACAGATGTTCGATAGTGCGAAATTCACGGCTTCGGTGATGGATGTCTTGGAATTGCGTCCGTTGGCCGACCCGACTGCAGGCGTGGCTGCCACGGCATTCACCCGCGTTGACCCTGCTCATGAGGCCGAATTTGATTTCATCCTGAATCTGGACATGAAGGAATTCATGAAATGATATTTGTGTAGAGAGGTTTCAAAACATCTTTACATGCAAAAAACAAAAAAGCCAGCATGCGCTGGCTTTTTTGTTTCAATATATTGTGAATCAATTTACTTCTTACTTCATGAATCTTGTCTTGATGATTTGGTTGCCGTCAATCAGTTCGACAAAATAGTTGCCTGAAGTGAGTTGTGAAATGTTCAGTGCGCTTTCGGCGGAAACAGTTTCACGCATGACCAGACGGCCCATTGCATCGTAAACATTAGCAATGCATTCGTTTTCGAGGTTCACGAAACGAACTTCATTGACTGCTGGGTTAGGATAGGTGTAGATGCCGTTTGCGATAGCGTTTTCTTCGACAGCATCGAGGCTGGCAGCGGTGTGAAGACGGACGAGCATGTAATCGGCGAAAGTTTCTTCGTGTTCGTAGTGGCCTATGGCAACGATTTTGCCATCATCCTGAACAGCAATGTCGGTAGCGGTGCTAGTCTTGTTGCCGCCAAATGTGATGTGGTCAAAACCGTTTTCGCCAAAATTCGTATTCAGTGTGCCGTCGGCGTTAAATGCACCAATCAGCATGTCTTTCAAATCTTGCCAAACGTAACCTGCGAGATAGATTTCGCCATTGTCGGCTACAGCCATTTCGTGGCAGTAGTTGCATGAGTTTTCAATGCACTGGGCCATGGTAAAGCCATTGTTGCCGAAAGTGGTGTCGAAAGAACCGTCAGGGTTCAGTCGGGCAACCAACACGCTGTAAATCGGTTCGCCTTGGATTTCGTTGTAGGTTTCAACGGAACCGGCAATCAGCAGCTTGCCGTCATCCATGACTTTGCAAGC
>CALGBV010000074.1 GCA_937884015.1 uncultured Bacteroidales bacterium | reverse complement strand
CCTCAAAATCCCAACTGAAAATCTCCCTGAAAATCCCAACTAAAAATTGATGAGTAAACCATGATTTTCTTTTTTCGACCGCGAATTTTGCGAATTTAGCGAATAAAAGAATCCGCTTCGCGCATTCCTTGACTTCGTCGAGAGTTTATGAAATTATCATTCTACGTCCGGCAGGCAAGGACTTGCGCAGCAAGGCCACATTCGCTTGATTCGACAGATTCGCGGTCTTTTCTCTACGTCCGGCAGGAAAAGTTTTGCGTCTTCAGCAGCAGCCCAAATAGCAGCTGTTGCTCACCTGTTTGCCCTTGGCGGCGACAAAGGTGGCATACACCAGATAATCCCCTTTCTTGAACTTGCCCAATCCCAGGCGGCATGAGCCTTGGCTGCGTGTCGCGTCGGTGAAATACGGGCACACGTCGGGGCAACTGGGGTTGTAGAGCACCACCTCCAGACGGTCGTCGGCATTGGCGCCGCCCATGTGGCTGTTGTCGGTCCACGCGAGGGCAAGCTCATCCCCTTCCTTTTCCATGCGCATGTCCTGAGGCTGTGCCAGAGTGCCACGGCTGATGAGCACTCGCTCGGCCACGACTTTCCCTTCCTCATTGAAGGCTTGGCGCATCGCCTGCGAGAGAGCGGCCTGCTGGTAGTTGCTCCGTCCCACCGGCTCCACATACAGTTGCTTGAGCACCTCGGCGAGAGGCTTCAAGAAGCGCGAAGCCCTACGCATCTTTTCGCATTGGCGCAACTGCGCCTCGGTTTTGTGGTTTGAGGAAACGGCTTTTGAGCGGACAATCTTGCCCTGTTTCCCATCAATCAACACCACCGGGCCAACCAAGCCCGACAGTTTTCCTGTTATCTCGTCTAATTTTGCCATGTGACATCTTTGGGTTAACTAGGGGGCAAAGATACACTTTCTTCACAGATCATATGGGGATTGTTCGGGGTTTGTTCGGTAAAACACCGAAGCAACACCGAACGAACCCCGAACAAACCCCGAACGAACCCACTAGTTGGTGCGAAGGAAAACACTATTTGCTGCGACCCATTCTTCTACCGCGAAACGTCATGCCGATGCGGAGACAAGGCCTGCTTGCAGGGCTGGTTCACGGAAACAAGCGGTTGCGAGATTCAAAGGCGGATAGAAATATGTTTTGAGAGTTTTGAGTGTTTTGGTTATTAAAATGTCAAGCACTAAGCAAAACCGACAAAGTAAAATTACTTAGCAATCGGCACTTTTTTACTTACTTGTATAGAATATTTTCCTACCTTTGCACCTTGTTTTTTGCACGTACGCACGCGCAAGGAACTCTATATCTTTGAATATCAAATAATTAAATCATTAAATAATTAAATTACAGTATTATGACACGTAAACTAACATTTTTGATTTTGGCGCTCTTCGCGCTGATTGCAGGCCCCGGATGGGGACAAACAAGGGTAAACATCACCCTAACCGCTGAATCAGGATTCCAATCATCCTACCAAGACGACAACTTTACAGTAGGAGATTTCGGATTCTCCTTTTCCGGCGCAATGTATAATGCCAAAAACTCACCTTCAGGTTGGGCTGTAAAACAACTAATCCAACTAAGAAAAAGCGGTAATGGAGCTGGCAAAATTTACAATACAACAGCAATTGAGACCATTAGTTCTATTCAAGTTGTTTTAGTAACAGCCGACAAGTCATTCAGTATTTATTATGGAAACAGCAGCAATCCTAACACAAATTCAATTTCTTCTACCGATTTAACTCCTGTTGAAGGCAATTACACTTATACCAACACAACAGGTGGAACTGCAACAGCAATTTCATATACATACACCTTCGATTTAAGCAACTATGACGCGACTTACTTTTCCATTCTAAACGGCTCAGCTGCTACTTATGTAGGAGAAATCATTATTAACTATTCACAAAGTACCCCTTCCACCGACCCAGTAATCAACGTAGATGACGAAGTGAATTTGGCCTACGATGAAACTGAAAGAATAATTTCTTGCACTGTTTCAAATCCAACCGAGGAAGGAGCGCTTATATTTAATCTGCAAGAAGGCATCGACTGGATTACAAATCTTTTTTATATAACAGATGGCATTTACTTAAATGCTGAAATCAACGACAGCTATGAAACACGTTCGGCCGAAATCACCCTTTCTTACGAAGGCGCCGAAGATGTGGTTGTCACTGTAAATCAAGCCGGAAGACCTGCTCCAAGCATCACCGTCAATCCGACAAGCATTGACTTGGGCACGGTCAACATCGGCGAAGAAGCATCAGCCTCATTCACCGTCAGCCAAGCCAACCTGACAAACGACATCACGCTGAGTGCTGAAAACGGCAATTTGGATGTTACAAGCATCATTGCAGGCGCTAGCGACACCGAAGTCACCTACACCATTACACCAAGTGCAACTGGAGCAATTGAAGATGTCATTACCATTTCCTGCGATGATTTGGAAGAAGACATTGAAATCAATGTTTCGGGAACTGCCATTGACCCAAGTGTTGTTGAGACTTACGAAAAGATTACTTCCGCACCTGCAAATTGGGAAGGTGAATATCTTCTAGTATATGAAAACGATAATGTAGCAGACGTTTGGACTGGTATTGATGCCCAAAATTGTTATGTGACAGCATCCATTAACAACAATTCAATTGAAAAACCACAAGGCGCAGTCTCGATTATTATTTCCACAATGGAGGGTGGTTATTCAATTAAAGTGAATGGCGGAACAAACAACGGGAAATTCATTTCAGGAACATCAGGAAGCAATGTCCTCAATTTTGGGAACGAAGCTGTATTGAACACATTGTCATACACTGAAGGTTCAACAATGATTACTTCGAACACTTCTGTAATTAGATTCAACTCCGCAGCTAATAATTTGAGATTCAGATATTTTAAATCCTCTTCTTATTCGAGTCAACAACCAGTACAACTTTACAAGAAAGTCAATTCTTCATCCGTTGCTACCCCAACCTTCACTCCTGCTGGCGGCATATACCCCGGAGCACAAAACGTGGAAATTTTCTGCGCCACCGAAGATGCAAGCATCTATTACACAACAGACGGCACAGACCCAACTGAAGATAGTTACTTATACATTTCTGCAATCGAAATCGATGAAACCACAACAATTAAGGCCATTGCTTACCTGAATGGCGAGGCAAGCGACATTGCTACCGCCGAATATGAAATAGTTGAACTCTACACTATTACCGTTTATCCTAGCGAATATGGTGATGTAACAACCTCTCCTGCCGACGAAGCAGCTGCTGGCACCGAAGTTACCATCACTATTTCTAATATAGAAGAACACTATCATGTTAGGGAGATTCATGTTTATGATGGTTACAGCCCTGAGATTTCTGTCGACAACAATGGCAAATTCACCATGCCTGCACGCAACGTTTGGGTTTCTGTCATCTTCGAAGAAGACCAACAGTGCAACATCAGATATTATTGTAACGGTTCATTTGACGAATACGAAACAGTATACGCAGGTCCCATCGGCGAACTCCGCGAACCTTCCGGATCGATTCCAGAAGGATTCACGTTTGCAGGCTGGTCAACCTCAATGGCAAGCATAACCGCCATTACCGGAACATACAATGTTAGTGAAGACACAGATTTATTTGCAATCTTTGCAAAAGTTGAAGGCGGCACAACAGGTTCCGGTAATTATGAAAAAGTAACATCCGCATTAACCGACTGGAGAGGGAACTATCTGATTGCCTATAATGATGATGTGTTTATGGATGGTTCTCTTGCAGGTGGTAAAGAAGGTGTTGGTGCAGCAAATTCATCAGTTGCACCAGACGATGCCCTTTCCGGGAACACAATTACTGCTGAATGGGGCAACGAGCACTATGTTACTATCGAAGCCATCAACGATAATGTTCTTTCTAATGGTTATGTTATCAAATCACATTCAACGGAAAAACCTTATTTCTATCAAACAGAAAATGAAAATGGCATGGCTAGCACCAACAACAAGGCAACCGCTGCTGCTTACCCAATTAGCATTGTCTTCAATGATGAAAATGATATTGACATTGCTTTAGGCGGAGTAGCTACTGGTGCTGTTTTGCATTACAATGCCACGGGCACCGGTCACATGTTCCGTTTCTATAAAGACGGTGGTCAAAGTCCTGTTTACCTTTACAAAAAATCCACAGGCACCCCAGGCACCGTCCACTACTACACCCGAGTTTTCCAAGACGAAACCGCATATAACGACATCACCATCGAAGGTCCATCCATCATTCCTGCTGGTTCAACGCTGAACATGGACACTTACACACTTACAAGCGAAAACCACGCCAACCTCATCATCGAAGATGGTGCCCAGCTCATCCAAAACAGCAGCAATGTCAAGGCTACCGTTCTGAAGAATATCACGGGTTATTCCGATGCAGCCAGCAGAGACGGCTACTACCTCGTTGCCAACCCAACTGCAACAAATGCAAACGAAGAAGACGAATACGATGCTCTTGATGGATGCACAGCAGCGTTCGACCTTTACACCTTCGATCCAACTAAAGCACTTGAATGGGTTAACAAAACTCATACAGACCAAAAGGTTACATTTGAAAGAAATGTTGGCTACCTGTATGCAAATGCTCAAAATATGACTTTGCATTTTAGAGGCTACCTCCTCCCGACTAACGGAACTACCAGCATCGACCTTGCATATTACACAGGCACTGAAGCAGGCCGCGAATTTCCAGGTTTCAACCTCATTGGCAACCCTTACACTTGCGATGCTTACATTAGCGGCGGTTACTTCCACTTCTACAAAATGGTGGAGGGCGAGCTTCAGTTAGCCGCCACATCGGCCGCCATTGCTCCTTGCGAAGGTTTCTTCGTAGAAGCTGACGGAGCCGATCTAAGCATCTCCATCAGCACTGTAGCGCCAGAACCAGCCAGCACATTGAGCCTCACCGTCAACCAGAACCGTGGCAACGTCATCGACCGCGCCATCGTCAACTTCAACGGCAACAACGATCTGCACAAGTTCATGATGAACCCTGCACACACCAACATCAGCCTGGCTAAGAACGGTGAAGAATTTGCCGCCGTTTCGGCAAGCTCAAAGAGCGGTGAAATGCCAGTGAACTTCAAGGCCGAAAAGAACGGCACCTACACCATCACGGTGAACACCGAGAACGTCGATGCCGAATACTTACACCTTATTGATAATAAGACCGGCATGGATGTCGACCTGCTTGCTTCGACAGGCTCAGCAAGCTACACCTTCGATGCCAAGACTTCAGACTATGCTTCACGCTTCAAACTGGTGTTCGGCGTGAACAATACCGATTCGGAAAACTCAGCCAGCAATTTCGCTTACATGAGCGACGGCAACTTGGTCATCGACAACATCGAAGGTCAGGCCACACTGCAGATCATCGACGAACTCGGTCGCGTCATCAGCACCGAAACCGTCAACGGCAGCTACAACAAGGCTTTGAACCTGAAGGCTGGTCTGTATATCCTCAACCTCAACGGCATGACGCAAAAGATTGTTGTTAAATAAATGGAATACGAGACGCAAGGTTTCGGGGTCACGA
>CALGBV010000073.1 GCA_937884015.1 uncultured Bacteroidales bacterium | reverse complement strand
AATTTCAACCGACCGTTGGAAGGTGTCCCAGCCGTGAGCCAAAATGTAGGTGTAGTACACCATGCCTCCTGCAAATTGGCTCTCCTGTGGAGCGTTTGCCGAGCGGCACATCTCGACAGTGTATGGCTCATCGGGTTTGTAGGCGTTGGTGTTGATGGCGCCTTTCAGCAGTGCAGCAGGCATGTAGCGCTGTATGTACTGGTCGTTTTCGGGGGCATATTCGGAAGGAATGAGTTTCGTTTTCAAGATGCGGACGATTTCGCTGACTGTGGCCGAACCGTTGCACAGTAGGTTGAGGCAGCGCTCACCGGTGACGTTGTCGCGGGCATAAATCTCGAAAGCCATGGGAATCATGGCGGCTGTACCTTGGATGGACTTGCCGAGGAGGTTGTTGTAAACGGCTTCAAACTCCGTGTAGCCCGAAGGAACGTTGGTGAAAGTGACGTAAGCCGTAGGTGTGTTGAAGACGGTGCCTTCGAGTTCGATTTCGCCATTCACGGTGTAGGCGTGGTCACCATAAATTAAGGTGTTGCCATTGAGTTGCACGTCATGTGATGTCTCGTTGACGAGACTTGCCCATTGGTCAGCCAAAGTGCCGCCAGATGTCTCGCTGCATGAAGTGAAGATAGTGAATTCGATACTTAACAGGATAATTGTCAAGAACTTGCCTAACTTGTTTGCTGAATTGTTTTTGTTCATGATTTATGATATTTAAGGGTTGAGAAATGTTGTCATTATAATTTTTTTGAAAAAACTTCGCAGCAAAAATACGCATTTATTTTGCTTTTCCTAATCCATTGCAAAATAATTGGTTCGCAAAAGAAAACTCGGAAATCGGCATCAGCCAATTCCCGAGTTTTTTGTCGTCGTAAAATCAAGACAGCTCATTGAGCTTGTCGAAATGAGCGGAATTTATTTTTCACTTGACGGATGCACGCGGTGCATCCATACTTTAAAACTTTCCACTCAAAATACTCCTAACTCCTAATTCCTAACTCCCAACTTATTTCACCGGATGGTCTTTTGCAAACATAGCCAGTCTCTCAGCCAGCACCGGAATTTCTTCTCTTTGAATCAGTGAGGTGCAGGCACGGATGCCTTGCTTGGTGCTGCCGCAGGTGTCCAACGAAATGGCGGAAATGCCATAATACATCATTTCTTCTACCAAATCAGCGCCGGTGAAACCTGGATAGCAGTAGGTGAAATAGAAGCCATCGGCAATCGGTTCGCCAAGGTCTTCGTCGTAGGTGATGGTGAAACCGTTTGATGTGAACGCATCTTTCATCAGCTTGGCTTTGCGGCCATATTCCAGAACGTCGTCGCGGTAGTTGTAAGTGCCATCGTTGACGGCTTTCATGACGCCAGCCAATGCAAATTGTGCTGAGTGTGATGTGCCTGAGGTGAGCGGGTGGAGGGCACCAAAGAGAATGCCGCGCAGGAAGACTTCCTGTCCGCAGAATTTCTTCAGGTCAGGATAGTGGCGCACGGCGAGTTTGTCGCTGATGCCGATGATGGCGCAACGTTCGCCAGCATAGCTGAATGCCTTCGAACTTGAAATCATCAGGATGTAGTTGTCGGTATATTTGCCAACGCTTGGCTGGAAAGGAGCAACGCCAGGATGGCTGTAGTCCTTGCGGAAGTCCATGCCGAAGTAGGCGAGGTCTTCCATGACGATGACATCGTATTTGTTGGCCATTTCGCCGATAATCTTCAGTTCTTCGTCGGTGAGGCACACCCATGTCGGGTTGTTAGGATTCGAATAGAGGATGCTGTGGATGTTGCCTTTGCTCAGCACTTCTTCCAGTTTTGCGCGGAGCTTTTCGCCACGGTATTCGTAAATGTCGAACGATTCCATAGGAATGTTCAGGACCTTATTCTGGAATTTGTGAACCGGAAAACCAGGGTCGATGAAAAGGATGGTGTTTTTCTTCGTGTCGAGGTGACCGCAAATCATGAAGCTTGCGAAAGCGCCTTGCATGGAACCCACGGTAGGAATGCAGTTGGCAGGTGCCACATCGAGGTCAAGGAAATTCTTGATGAAGCGTGAGGCTTCGTTTTTCAGAATCGGGGCGCCGTCGATAGGAGGGTAGTTGGCTGCAACGCCGTCCTGAAGAGCCTTAATCTGGGCTTCGATGCCTGCCTGTGCGGCCGGAAGACCAGGGTTGCCGATTTCCATGTGGATGAATTTCACGCCACTGGCGGCTTCAAGGTCTCTCGCCAATTTGTTGATTTCACGAATGCCGGCCTTGCCAATGCAGGCGATGCCGCTTTCACTAAAGACTTTCTTTGTGGTCTCTGCGGGTACGATATTGTTTTGCATCATTTCTATTTATGTGTTTATAATTCTGTTTTGAAACGACAAAAATAGGGAATTACTTTGAATGGTGCAAGTTTTATGTGCTTAATATATATAAGGTGCAAAAAAAGCGGTCAGCATCGCTGACCGCTTTCGTTCTGTGGGACGTACTGGACTCGAACCAGTGACCT
>CALGBV010000072.1 GCA_937884015.1 uncultured Bacteroidales bacterium | reverse complement strand
TGCCGATTTTGTCGCCATAGCGCAACTGCATTTCGGCAATCATCGGGATGCCTTCTTCGGCCTTTGGTTTGCCACCCGAAGTCAAGACCTTGTCGAAACCGAGTTCGATAAGCTGTTCCATGGCTTCAAACGGATTGACGCAAGCATCGATGGCGCGGTGGAAAGTGAATTTCAGGCCTTCGCCCGCCTCCATCAAGGCCTTGACGGTCGGCACATCCAGTTTGCCTTCATCGTTCAAGGCACCAATCACAACACCCTCAAAACCAAGTTTCTTGCAGAGCATGATGTCGGTCTTCATGACTTCAATCTCTTCCTCATCGTAGATGTAATTCCCCGGACGCGGACGAATCAAGACACGGATAGGGATAAACGATATTTCGGCGGCTTTCGCCAAAGTTCCGAACGAAGGTGTAACGCCACCAACCTCCAAGGCCTCGCACAGTTCGACGCACTGGGCGCAGCCGTCCATTGCATTTCTCAACGACTTGATGCCGTTGGCACAAATTTCCAATCTGATCATAATAAAAAAGTATTTGGCGCAAAGATAGGGAAAAATGCCTACCTTTGCCAACATGAATACCTTTTTATTACGAGAAGCCATCAGAAAGCAGCCTGGCCATGTCATTCAACAAGTTCCCATGCCACAAGCAATAATCACAGAAGGCTTGGGGGCGAGGAACCTGATTGGAAAAATCTGCCAAAAAGCAGGATACAAAAGCGTGCTTTTGGTCACCGACAAGACCATTCATTCGCTCGGTTACCACACGGTTATCATTGATTCACTAAAAAAAGAAGACATCAGTTGCTCTGTTTTCAGCGACATCGCTTCCGAACCTAACATCGCCATCATTGAAGCTGGACGCACAGCGGCTTTGGAATGCAAAGCACAGTGTATCATCGCCTTGGGCGGCGGTTCCGTCATGGATTCGTGCAAGATGATTGCCGCTGCCGTTAGGCTAAAGAACCGACCTGTCGGATCACTTTTGCTGAAATTTCTCATTGTTCCAGGGAAGACATTGCCTCTCATCACCATTCCAAGCACAGCCGGAACCGGTGCCGAAATCACCGTTGGCGCCGTCATCACCAACAGGAGAGGAACAAAAAACGCAAGCGTCATCGTCGGACTCAACATCACCCATGTCGTTCTCGACAGCGAACTGACCCTGAACGCCCCACGAAGCGTGACCACATCGTGCGGCATCGATGCACTCAGCCACGGCATCGAAGGCTACATCGCTGATGTGAAAAGCGACGAAGACGACATGATGAAAAGCCGCGAAAACATCAGGCTCATCTTCGAAAACCTTCCCCACCTGCTAGAATATCCCGACGACGAAATATCGAGACTATCCATGTGCCGTGCAGCACTTTACGGAGGCAACGCCATCAACAAGCAACTGGCTGGTTATGTCCACGCCTTCGCCCATTCCATTGGTGCAAAATACCACATTTCGCATGGCAATGCCATTGCACTTTGCCTGTTGCCCATCATGAAATTCCAAAGAAACAAATGCCTTGAGCGCTTTGCCGAGCTTGCCGTATACTGCGGTTTCGCCAACGAAACCGACGGCATAGGTTTTGCCGCAGATAAGTTCCTACAAGCCTTGACCAGGCTAATCGCCACTTGTGAATTTACCATCAAAGGCGATTTCATATCCCCCAACGACTTCAACAGCCTTGTAAATCTCATTGCAAAGGATTCCATCAACTATTCCTCACCCGTCGTCCTGAAAAACAAAGAGATCAAGCAACTGCTGAAAGAAATCAGTCAGACCGACCTTTCACACCTTATATAATTAATTATGAACTATACCGAAACAGAAATAAAAGACATCATTGCCGCCCAAAGGCAGTTTTTCCGCACGGGCACAACCCTCGACGTGGCGTGGCGCATCAAGCAATTAAAAAAACTCAAAGCCGCCGTCATCGCACACGAAGCTGAATTTGAACAGGCTTTGCATGAAGATTTGGGCCGCAGCAAGGTGGAAGCCTACCTTTGCGACATCGGTCCTATCATCGTGGAAATCAACGAGACCATCCGCGGCCTGCGGCGTTGGGCGCGCCCCGAGAGGCATTTCAGCGGCTTCATGTGTTTCCCAAGCCTCGTGACGAGAGTCTATAAGATGCCGTATGGCGTTTCGCTCATCATCAGCCCGTTCAATTTCCCCATGCTGCTCACCATCGGCGTCCTCACGGCAAGCATCGCCGGCGGCAACACGGCGGTCATCAAGGCAAGCTCAAAGTCGAAGGCCAGCACGAAATTTCTGAAAGGGTTCTTTGCCGAAGTCTTCCCGCAAGAATACGTCGCCTTGATTGACGGCGGTCACGAAGTGGCAGATTTGTGTCTTGCCCAGCGTTTCGACAAGATTTTCTACACCGGCTCGCCCGAAATCGGCAAGC
>CALGBV010000071.1 GCA_937884015.1 uncultured Bacteroidales bacterium | reverse complement strand
TTTCCATTTTGCCTCTCATGTATTGCGCCGTCAGGCTTTCCGTGCATTGCTCCAAATCCTTCAAATCGCCCTGGAACACTAATTTTCCGCCAAAATTTCCGGCCTTTGGACCGATGTCGATGATTTGGTCGGCGTTGCGGATGATTTCCTCATCGTGTTCGACGACAATGACCGTGTTGCCAATGTCGCGCAAACGCTTTAATACGGTGATAAGTCGCTCAGTGTCACGCGAATGAAGTCCGATGCTTGGCTCGTCCAAAATGTAAGTGGAACCGACAAGACTGCTGCCTAACGAAGTGGCCAGATTGATGCGCTGTGATTCGCCGCCCGAAAGTGAGTTTGAAAGTCGGTTCAAAGTCAGGTAACTCAGGCCTACATCTATCAGAAAATCAAGGCGGTTGTTGATTTCAATCAATAGGCGGTTGGCAATCTGAAGGTCGGTTTCGTCTAATTTCAGGGTGTCGAAAAAGCGTTTCAGCTCGTCCAAAGGCATTAGCACCAAATCGGTGATGCTCTTACCGCCGACTTTCACATATTGCGCCTCTTTTTTCAGTCGTGTGCCGTGACATTCGGGGCAGACCGTTTTTCCGCGATAGCGCGAAAGCATGACACGATATTGTATCTTAAACGATTGTGATTCAACGTATTCAAAGAAAGCGTTGATGCCTTCGAAATATTGGTTTCCGGTCCAAAGCAATTCCTTTTGTGCATCGCTAAGTTCAAAATACGGCTTGTGAATCGGAAAATCAAAATGACTCGTGGCGCGGATGAAAGCGTCTTTCCATTCGCTCATTTTTTCGCCTCGCCAGCAGGCCACGGCGTTGTCGTAAACGGAAAGGCTTTTGTTCGGAAAAACGAGTTCGGGATCGATGCCAATCACGCTGCCGAAACCCTGACAGGTAGGGCAGGCGCCGAAAGGATTGTTGAAGGCAAAGAGATTGGTGGTTGGCGGCTCAAAGACGATGCCGTCGGCTTCAAAACGCGATGAAAAATCGATGGTTTTACGCTCGCCATTAATTTCGTAGATGATTTGGCAACATTCTTTACCTTCGTAGAAGGCAGTCTGCACGGAATCGGAAAGGCGTCCAAGTTCATCCTGAATGTTTTCGTTGACGCGCACGCGGTCGATCATCAGTTTCACATTCTTTGGCGCGACTTTCTTCTTGCTGTCGATAAAGTCCTCAATCTTAATGACTTCGCCATTGACAAGAATCCGATAAAACCCTTGCTGCATGAGAATGTTGAGATGCTCGGCAAGCGTGCGGTTTTCGGGCAGCAGCAAAGGCGCCGCAATGTAAGCCACCGTGCCTTTTTCCAAAGCCATGATGAAATTCACCACGTCCATCACTTGGTGCTTCTTGACCAGTTTGCCGGAAATGGGGGAGTAGGTCTTGCCAATTCGGGCAAAAAGCAGTTTCAGAAATTCGTAAATCTCTGTGCTTGTGCCCACTGTGGAGCGCGGGTTGTGCGTGTTGACCTTTTGTTCGATGGCGATAGCGGGCGAGAGGCCGGTGATGCTTTCCACGTCGGGTTTGTTCAGTCGGCCCATGAACTGGCGCGCGTAGGCACTCAGACTCTCCACATAACGGCGCTGACCTTCGGCATACAAGGTGTCGAAAGCCAACGACGACTTGCCCGAACCCGAAAGTCCTGTAATGACAACCAACTGGTTCTTAGGGATTTTCAGACTCAGGTTCTTCAAATTGTTGACATTCGCATTCCGAATATCAATATAGGATGTTCCTTTTGCTTCCAAAACCGTAAAATTTGAAACTGCAAAGTTACGAAAAATCGGACAACTAAATAGTGAACATAGTAATTGAATAAAAGTTGACAAATAAAAAATGCCGCTATATTTGAAAAAAATCATCAATTTGCTTGACATTTGAAAATTAAGCCCTATATTTGCAGCAAATTTCATTACTAACTAAACAGAAACGCTATCGACAGATATTTACCCTTTATAAACAAGCACTGAGTGCATAAAAATAGGGGGCCGTATGTCCGAAGTTATTAAAAGCGATAGAGAACTTGTCGAGAATTACAGAAATGGAGATCTCGCAAGTTTTGAATTGTTGGTTAGCCGTTATCAGGCACAGGTTTATTCTTACATCATGACGCTTGTGAAAGACAGGCAGTTAGCCGATGATATTTTCCAAGACACTTTCGTGAAAATCATCCGCACGATTAAGGCGGGTGTGTATAAGGACGAAGGCAAGTTTGTGCAGTTTGCCATGCGCATCTCGCACAATCTGGTCATCGACCATTTCCGCAAGGAAAACCGCATCCCGACGGTGGAATCGTCAAGCGAAGACTACAATTACCTCGACAATGCGCCGATTTCCGACCCGTCGGTGGAACAGAGCATGATTGACGACCAAATCCATAGCGACCTGCGCAAAATGATTGAGTATCTGCCCGTTGAACAACGCGAAGTGTTGCGTATGCGCATCTACGACGACATGAGTTTCAAGGAAATCGCCGACATCACCAATGTGAGCATCAACACCGCTTTGGGCCGTATGCGTTATGCCTTGATCAATCTCCGCAAGATGATGGAAACCAACCAGATGTCGTTGGCTTACTGATTTTTTGAAAAATTAATGAATTTCATACAATATGCGTTGATGAGTTGCGTTTATAAGGCATGTATAACCTAAACAATGCCTATGACAAATAACTCTACGCGCAACCTTGAACTTACTTACAATGATGCTTTGGTGGATGGAATCCGCGAAGTTTTCCAAACCGAAAGCAAAAGACAAAACCCAAGCAGCAAGGCGCTTAATTTCATCTTCGGATATGCCGCTGCATACGAATCGGTCGAGACACGACTGATGGGTAAAATGGAAATCCTAAACAATTAAAAACAAAGTAAGTTTGTAATCTGAAGAGCCGTCGCGACGGCTCTTTTTGTTTTTATATCTCATTGTTCCATGCGGTTTTATGCACCTCTTTTAAAAATATAATATATAATGTTTGGAAATCGCTAAAAATCACTATATTTGCAAATCTTAATGTGAAAATAAGTACTAACAAATTTCAAATCGTAATATATTATGAATAAGCAGATTACATTAGAACAGGCCGTCGAAAAAGTTCAGGACGGCATGACTATCATGTTCGGCGGTTTCCTCGGCGTAGGAAGCG
>CALGBV010000070.1 GCA_937884015.1 uncultured Bacteroidales bacterium | reverse complement strand
GTTTCCATGTGCCAAGAGGCCTGTTCCAATGCTGGCAGATATTGGAAAAATTGTCATAAACCACATCATGTAGAGACGTTGCGTGCAACGTCTCTCAACAATTTTTTATTAGAAAACACCATGATTTTAGCCAAATTAACTGATAGCAGCCGTTACGAAAACCTACATCCATTGTTCAAGCAATTGTTTGATTATGTGAAATCTAATGATTTGATGAACAAGGATTTAGGAAGAATTGAATTGCAAGGCGATGACTTGTTCATCAATAATTCTGAACCGACATTATTGAGCAAGGAAAAACAGGTTTTGGAAGTCCATCAGCAATATATCGATGTTCATATTCCGCTGAATGGCAACGAAATAGTGGGTTGGAAAGCCCTTAGCGATTTGCACGAACCGATGCATCCTTTCGATGTTGAAAAGGATTTCGCAGTCTATGAAGAACCTGCATCCACTTATTTTGAAGTGAAGCCAGGCGAGTTTCTGATTGTATATCCCGAAGACGCCCACGCTCCCATTATTGGCGAAGGCAAACTGAGAAAACTAATTGCAAAAGTGAAACTATGAGGAGTTAGGAATGAGGAATTAGGAGGATTTAGCTCCCTGAGCCTGTCGAAGGGGCGGTTTCAGAAGTGGAAAAACTGATAGCCAATGCTTCGACAAGCTCAGCAACCGTAAACCAACAACCCATAACCCTATAAAAAAATGAATAATCATAAAATAGGTATCGACCTGACCGTCAGTCCTTTCGGAAAGGTCAAAGATGAAGATTACAAACTGGCCGTTTTGCCTTGGGGCGCGACCGAACCTCACAACCAGCATTTGCCCTATCTGACCGATTGCATCCTCTCTCAGGAAGTTGCCCTGGATGCAGCTAACCGTTTGTTTGAACAGACTGGCTTGCGTGCAATGGTTTTGCCTCCCGTTGCCATGGGCGCACAGAATCCTGGTCAGCGCGATTTGAAGTTTTGCATCCATTACCGTTACGAAACGCAGAAAGCCATTTTGAGCGACTTGGTGGCTTCCTTGCATCATCAGGGTTTTCGTAAGTTGGTCATTATCAATGGTCACGGCGGCAATTCCTTCAAGCCTATGATTCGTGATTTGGCCGTCGATTATCCTGACTTTCTGATTGCCTCTACGGAGTGGTATACCATTGTTCCACCGCAAGGTTATTTTGAGGAAAAAGACGACCATGCCGGCGAATTGGAGACCTCGGTGATGATGCATTATCATCCCGAATGGGTGAATCTTGCCGATGCAGGCGAAGGCAAGTCACATCCTTTTGCATTGCAATCGCTGAACGACAAGACGGCTTGGGTACCGCGAAACTGGCTGAAAGTCACAGACGACACGGGTATTGGCAATCCAAAGAAAGCCTCTGCCGAAAAAGGTTGCCGCTATGCCGAAGCAGTGGTGAAAAGATTGGTAGCCTTGTTTAAGGATTTGGCTGAGAATGAGGAGATTTATTGAATAATTATCTGTTCAGTCTTCACTTTCGGCACATAATGAACGCCGTTTTCATCGCGGTAATAGGCACGGCTTTCGCTTTCGTCGATGCTCACTAACTTGATTTTTTCGGCACCTTTTCCGATGGCGACAATGGCCAAAGGCTCGTAAGGAAGGTTGAAAGCCTCAGTGATTTTTGCCTTGTTGAAAGCGCAGATGATGATGCCGTTCAGACCCATTTCGGTGGCTTTCAGCAACATGCTCTGCATGGAAATGCCAAGGTCGATGTCGATGATTTTCGTTTCAGGTGCCGAAGTGCAGACAATGATAAATGCTTCAGGTTCAGTGCCTTGATAGGGCAAATGCAGTTCGGGCAACATGCCGCCCAACTTGATGTTTTCCAGCACTTTTTCGGCTCCAGTGTCTTTCGTGACCAATTTGAAGCGTAGCACCTGCTGGTTTTTGCCTGTCGCAATTTTCGTGTTGACTGCCACAATGCGTTCCAGCATTTCTCGCTTCACGACATAGTCTTTCTGATAGCCACGATAACTGCGGTTTTTTTCTAATAAGGAGTCTAAACTGTTGTGTTTCACTACGGTTTTCTTGGCACCTGCGCCGAAAACCTCTTCATATCTTTTTTCCAAATAGCCG
>CALGBV010000069.1 GCA_937884015.1 uncultured Bacteroidales bacterium | reverse complement strand
AGCCGCCCCGAAGGGGGCCACTAGGCGGGGTGACCCCCCGCTCTGCGTCCGCAGGCCTCTTCGTCTCGCCCCTACCGCCACCCCGATTCCGCGCACCCTTGCCATGACCCAATATGGCGACCTTGACGTGTCGAAAATCGACGAGTTGCCGCCAGGAAGAAAACCCGTGAAGACCTACCATCTCTATCAGGATGACCGCTACCGCATCATGTGTTTCATGAAACAGCAAATCGCTGAAGGACGGCAGATTTACGTGGTTTATCCTTGCATCAAGGAATCGGAAAAGACCGATATGATTGCCTTGCAGGCGGGTTACGAGGCCCTGCTTGCCGATTTCCCCGAGCCGCAATATAAGTTATGTGTCTGCCACGGACAGCTCAGTGCCGAAGACAAGGATTGGGAAATGCAGCGTTTCATCAGTAAAAACGCACAAATCATGGTGGCAACGACGGTCATCGAAGTAGGTGTCAACGTGCCGAATGCCTCGGTCATGGTGATTGAAAACGCCAACCGTTTCGGACTTTCGCAGTTACATCAGTTGAGAGGACGCGTAGGCCGTGGCGCCGACCAGTCGTATTGCATCCTCGTCACCGACCACAAACTGACCGCCGACGGCAAGAAACGCATGGAGACCATGGTCAACAGCAACGACGGCTTCGAAATTGCCGAAGTGGATTTGGAGTTGCGCGGTCCAGGCGAAACCGGCGGCACACGGCAGTCAGGACAAATCGAAATGATGATTGGCGACCTGCAAAAAGACGGCGCACTGATTCAACAGACACGCGCCATGGCTATCCGCCTTTTGGATGCCGACCCGAAATTGGCTTTGCCCGAAAACCGCCTTCTGCGGGAACATTACAAGGAATTGTTCGCCCAGACCTTCGATTGGAGCCAAATCGGGTGATTTTTCGGACATAAATCTTTCAAGAATCTGACGTAAATTGTCAACAAGTTGAAAAAAAGCATTTGACCATTACGGGGCTTATTTCATTTATGATTTTCTTTAAGCCAATCCATAAATTTGTAAATGTTTATGTGCTCGACTTTTGGAAAATCATATTTGTTCAATTCGTTGAAATGGTTATCGTTAATGACAATGTAAGTTGCTCCGACGGCAATGGCGCAATCGACAAACTTGTTATCATCAGGGTCTTGTTTTATGAGATTGAATTTGTAATAAGTCTCAACCAAATGGACATTTTTGAGATTCAGCAACAACCATACGACTTCAGAAGCAACATCAGGAGAAATGAAATGCTCCAAAATCTCCTGATATTCATAGATTATTTCGTCCGTTACAAACAAATCGCATTCACCTTTTTCAAGATTGTCCCACACAATGTGATACTTTGAACTTGGCGAAACGGAAACGACCAGACAATTGGTGTCAAGAACGATTCTATTCATTGCTGATAAGGAGTCCGTATATGAGAATTGAGAATTTCTTCCATTAATTCATCGCTTAACTTGCCCGAAGCCCAAAGTGCATCCGTGTCCTTTTTCAGTTTTTTGGAATAATAATCAATCAAGACTTGGGTCATTTCATCCAAATCAGATTGTCGTTTTGCAAATGATAACAACTTGAGCAGATGAAGTTGAGAATCGTTGAGTTGGGTTGTCATTTTTTTCGTCCTTTCTTTTTACGGCGCAATAATATGAATTCATTTTGACAGAGAATCAGTGTTGCGCAGCGTTTTTCGTCGACAGTAGTCCGCAAGCTGCGTCAATATCCTGACCTCTTGAAGCACGGATGGTGGCGATGATGCCCTTGTTGTTGAGCGCATCGCGGAAAGCGGCCATGCTGAGGTTATCGGGACTTTTCATCGGAAGATTCGGTATGGCATGGAAACGAATGAGGTTCATGCGGCAACGCAAGCTGCCCAACAGCCGCGCCAGTTCCTTGATGTGGTCGCCCGTGTCGTTCATATCTTTGAAAACGATGTATTCAAACGAAAGGCGGCGTTGCCCGTGCCAGTCGTGCTGCTTCACGGTATGAATGACTTCCTTAATCGGATAGGCCTTTTCGACCGGCATGATTTTCAGTCTTTCATCGTGGAAAGGACTGTGCATGCTGATAGCCAAATTGCATTTCGACTCCTCGAGGAAACGCTTCAGATTCGGAATCAGACCACAAGTGGAAACGGTGATTCTGGTCGGGCTCCAGGCCAAACCCCATTCGGAAGTCAGCACCTCAAGGGCGCGCATCACGTTGTCGTAATTGTCCAAAGGCTCGCCCATGCCCATGAAGACGATGTTGCTCAGCGTTTCAAATTCAGGCAGGCTGAAAATCTGGTTCAGGATTTCGGCAGGCGAAAGGTTTTTCTGGAAACCCTGTTTGCCCGTGGCGCAAAACAGGCAATCCATCTTGCAACCCACTTGCGACGACACGCAAAGCGTGGCACGCTCACGGTCAGGGATATAAGCCGATTCGATGAAATGCTCACCGGCAGGGAAAAGGTATTTTTTCGTTCCATCGGTCGAAACCTGCTCTTTCACAGGCTGATACATGCCGACTTCATAATGTTCGCTCAGCAAGGCACGCGCCTTTTTGCTCAGGTTCGACATTTCCTCAAACGAGGCACATTGCTTCTTGTAAATCCACTCGGTGATTTGTTTTGCCGTGAATTTCGGCAGCTCCAGATTGTTGACAATCTCTTGAATTTCAGCGGGAGTCTTTCCCAATAACACTTCTCTTTCTTCCATGCCGCAAAAATAGTGATAATTCCTTTCGTTATTTTGACAATCTTTCCAATCTTTCCTCTAATAGCTCAAGATAAGCCTTCTTCAAATCATCGG
>CALGBV010000068.1 GCA_937884015.1 uncultured Bacteroidales bacterium | reverse complement strand
AGGTGGCAGCCATGTTGGGCGGCGTTTCGGGTCATGCGGGATTGTTTTCCAACGCCCGCGATATGGCGGCCATCATGCAGATGCTCATCGATGATGGCGTTTATCAAGGAAAGCAATATCTGAAACCTTCGACGATTAAATATTTCACAACGGCTCCTTTCACAGCCAACGACAACCGCCGCGGCATTGGCTTCGACAAGTTGCCTTTGGGTAAGAAAGGCGGCGCAACGGCTTCGAAATCAGCATCAATGGCAAGTTTCGGACACACGGGTTTCACGGGCACTTTCGCTTGGGCTGACCCTGAAAACGATTTGATTATTGTCTTTTTGTCGAACCGTGTCTATCCTGATGCCGAGCCGAACAAACTCGTGAAATTAGGCATCCGCACCCAGTTGCACGACATTCTGTATGAGGCTGTGAAATAATCAGTTGTCCTCCACATTCATAGGAAAACGCCGCCACATTTCGTAGTCTTTTCCCAATTGGCTGACATAACTGCTCCACATCTTATCGGTAGGTGTGGCAAGCAGTTCCTCGGTGCTTACCTGGCTCACTAACCACGAATTGCGCACCAGTTCGCCGACCAGTTGTCCTGATTCCCAGCCCGAATAGCCGAGGAAGAAACGCACGTTGTCCTCGTTGGCTATACCTGTGGCAATCAGCGTGTCGAGGACTTTGTTGTCGCCGCCCCAATAGAGACCGTCCATGATTTCGCAGGAATCGGGGATGAGGTCGCCCAAGGTGTGCATGAAGAAAATCTGGTCATCTGCAACAGGACCGCCCAAATAAACGGGTGCATCGAAGTCGGGGAAATCGTCAACAATCTGATTGACGCTTACATCCAGTTTCTTGTTGACGATGATGCCGAAAGTGCCGTCGGCTTCGCTGTGGTCGACAAGCAGGACGACGGAACGGCCAAAGTGGAAGTCGTTCATCAGAGGCTCCGAAATCAGGATGTCGCCTTGTTTCGGGTCTAAGGAATTGCTGTGTATCAGAAAGCGCTTGTCGATTTTCATGCCGCAAAGATATGTTTTTTTGTTTGCTGGATGCGAAATGATTGCTATTTTTGCAAAAATAATGAGTTGAGTAAAAATGAAGGAAACGGATGTTCCTGATATCATAAAGACGAATCTGATAGGTACTAGAGTCTATTTTGAAATACCGACTGATGATAAAATTGATTATTCGGTAAGACGAAAGATTATTCTGGATGCCTACGATATTCTTCTGCAAAGAAATGGAGGAAATATTAGCGTTTTCAATGATTTTATTGGTGCAAATGTGGAGATTACTAGAAAAATCAGCAGGAAAAAAGCGTCCAACAACTCGGTCAGAAAATGGCAATCTACGTATGCGATTTTGAAGGTACTTGATGTAGTAAAATATGCGAGTGCTGATGAAATCATACATTTGCCATCGAAACACGGAATGCAACAGGAAAGTGGTTTTTCATACGTGATACCATTGTATTATGAATTCAAACATCCGAAGAAGTCGTATTTGAATTTTACTGTAGAGCTTGTCGTGGGGGAAAAAGTTTTGGAAAAAGGAGATAAAAAGTATGTGCAATATAGTGTGGAGTTAATGGAAATAAAAAAATCCGAAAACAGTTAACCCGACTTATTTGTATGCAGATCTGTTTACGGATTTAAGTCTTTTGACTTGGCAAAAATACATAAAATTTTGAAAATAGTTCATTTTTAATAAAAAAACGGTTTTGAAACGTTCAGACAACCAATATAAATTCGATGCCTTGCGTCAGCAATTTTCCACTTTTACGTTTGAAAGTCAGGATATTGAGTTGAAAGATGGCGCATTGCATTTGGCATTTTCCTTCAACCTTGACGGGAAATATCATTTCACGCCCACGTTGACCATTCCGGCACGTCCTTTCTATCATTGGGACTTGTTTCCGGAGGAACAGTTGCAGACTTTGGCCTTCCACATCGGCATGATAGAGCTTGTCAGTTATTGGAAAATCGCCTGCCCGAAAAAAGTGATGGTCAAGCCATTCTCCTTGACGGAAAGACAAAAATCTTTTTGGAAGAAACTGTATTACAATGGTTTGGGCGAGTTTTTCTACCTCAATACCATTACTTGTTCCGAGGCTGATTTCATGACCATCGAAACGCCCGAGGACAAGCCTTTCGCCAAAGTTGATTTGCCTTTGCAGGAAAAGGCAATTATTCCCGTTGGCGGCGGCAAGGATTCAGTCGTCACTTTGGAATTGCTTCGCAACGAACTGCCCTGCACGCCTTTGATAGTCAATCCGCGTGGCGCGACTTTGGGTTGTGTCGAGACTGCTGGCTATGCCGATGGTGCTTTCATGGTGGCCAACCGCACGCTTGACCCCGTCATGCTGCAACTTAACAAGGAAGGTTATCTGAACGGTCACACACCTTTCTCGGCGATGTTGGCTTTCGTGACCATATTGCTTGGTTTTGGCAGTGGCAGCCGCTATATTGCTCTCTCCAATGAGTCGAGTGCCAATGAGTCGACGGTGCCTGGTACGAACATCAATCACCAATACAGCAAATCCGTTGAGTTTGAGCGTGATTTCCGTGAATATGTGGTCGAAAACATCAATGCCGACATTCAGTATTTCAGCTTCTTGCGTCCGCTGAGCGAGATGCAGATTGCTTATTTCTTTGCGCAGTTCGAGGCCTATCACAAGGTTTTCCGCAGCTGCAATGCTGGCAGCAAGACCGATTCGTGGTGCGGCAATTGCCCGAAATGCCTCTTCACATGGCTGATCCTCTCGCCGTTCATTTCGCGTGAAAAGCTGACCGAAATTTTCGGCAAGGATTTGATGGCTGACATGAATTTAAGACCAATCTTTGAAGAACTTAATGGGACTTCAGCGGTGAAGCCGTTTGAATGTGTCGGCACGGTGGAAGAGGTGAGGGCTTGCGTCGATGCTATGCAAAACCGCGAAGGAACGATTGCTGCCATTTCGCCAAAGGCGGAGACCAACGTGGCGGAAATGCTGAAACGCTATAATGAAGAAAACTTTTTGCCTGACAAAATCGCTGCAATCCTAAAATCGAAACTCTATGTTTGACAGTATTTTAAACAGGTTGCAAGGCAAGCGTGTCCTTGTCCTTGGCTTTGGCCGCGAGGGTAAGTCGACCTTGCGTTTCTTGCAGAAATATCTTCCGGATAATGAAATAGGTGTCGCCGATAAAAATGCAGCCGCTTTTGCGGAATTTCAAAATCTGCAGCCTGCTGAGCTTGTCGAAGCAAGACGATTGCACTTTCTCTCCGGCGACGATTATCTGCAAAACATTTACGATTACGACATTGTCATCAAAACACCGGGCATCTCACTGAAGGATTTCAACGTGAAAGGCGTTGAAATCACATCTCAGACAGACTTGTTTTTGGGTGAATTTCATTGCCAGACCATAGGCATCAGCGGCACGAAAGGCAAGAGCACGACGACGAGTCTGATTTATCATCTGCTGAAATCGGCTGGAAAAGATGCCATTCTCACGGGCAATATCGGTATTCCTTGCTTTGATGTGATGGAGGGTATAAAGCCCGATTCCATAGTGGTTTACGAACTTTCGGCGCATCAGTTGGAGTATGTTCACAACGGACCGAAAGTCGGTGTGCTGCTGAATGTGTTTGAGGAACATCTTGATCATTTTGGCACTTTTGAAAGGTATAAAAATGCGAAACTCAATCTTTTGCGTTTCATGCAGGAAGATGATTTCGCCGTCATCCACGATAGTTTGCTGGACGATGTGCTGCCGTTGTTTGTCAATCAGGCAGTGTTTTCGACCATGAATTTCGATGTCGATGAAAGCCGTTTGCCCATTTTGGGCGAACACAACCTGCTGAATGTGAAGGCGGCCTTGTGTGCTTGTTCGGCTTTCGGCATCGATGAGCGGGAACTGATTCCTTATTTATATACGTTCAAACCTTTGGAACATCGTTTGGAGCGTGTCGGCACTTTTGGTGGCGTCACTTTCTTCAACGACAGCATTTCAACCATACCGCAGGCGGCCATTGCAGCTTGCAAGACTTTGAAAAAGGTTGATTTTCTGCTGCTTGGCGGCTTCGACCGTGACATCGATTACACGCCTTTGATTGATTTCCTTTCGCAAGGCATCGTACCAAATCTGCTGTTTACAGGCAAAGCCGGCGAACGCATGATGCAGACCTTGAAGGATAGGGGAGTGGCGGTTGCTCTTGTTTCGTATGCGTCTATGGATGAGGCGTTTGCTTATCTTTCCGCTCACGCAGAATCGGGTGATGTGTGTCTGCTTTCGCCTGCGGCATCAAGTTACGACCAATACAAGAATTTTGAGGAAAGAGGCCGGAAATTCAAGGTTTTGGCGGAACGGTTCGCTTTGTCAAATCAGAAATAAATTCGTTAATAAGTAGGGTTCAAAATTATACTACAACATAGATTGGTTATTGGTTATCGGTTATCAGTTGTCAGTTATCGGTTATCAGTCATAAATTGTACAAATACTCAAAACGTCCAAATGTCCAAATGTCCAAACGTCCAAATGTCTAAATGTCTAAATGTCCAAATCACTCATAACCCTAAATTCAAATTGTAAACTAAATTTTAACAAACACTTAATCAATTATTTAATAAATTAATTCTATCAGTATGAAAAAAGGATTTTTATCATTGTTTTTTGCCTGCGCTTTAGGTTTGGCAGGCACTTGCGTTCAGGCGCAATCAAGATTCATGGCTCCGTATGACTTTAATGGAGAATTTGCTCCGACGGGCGTAAATCTTTCGTGGAAATCGGAAGCACCGGTTTCCGTTGTCCCGGAAGACCTTTATTGGGATTTGGAAACCATGGTCGATTGGACGCTTATTGATGCCGATGGCGACGATCATTGTTGGATGCATGTTCAGGGTTTGGAATGTCCAAGCGGTTACATTTGCTTGGTTTCGGAATCGAAAGACTGCTACGGCACTTTTGGCGGTATTCCTTATACGCCTGATAATTATGTTGTTACAAATAGAATCCAGATTTTGGATGGAACGGAACTTTCGTTTATGGCTTGCGCAGCCGATGCTGTGAGTTATGCTGAACATTTTGGCGTTGCCGTTTCTACCGCAGGCAATACCAATGCTGCTGATTTCACAACTGTTGCGGAATGGACCGTTGCCCCCGATAAGTTGAATCAGACACCTTGGAAAACGTACTCCGTTGACCTCAGTGCATACGCTGGTCAGGAAGTTTATGTCGCTTTCCGCCATTTCGGTTGCACCAATCAGTATGCTTTGGCAATTGATGACGTCCGTTTCACATACAATGCCGAACCGAATGACCTCGAAAGTTTCAACCTTTACCGTTCCGCAACGGATGGCGATTATCAGCTGATAGCCAATATTCCAGCCGTTGAGTATCAATCTCATTATGAATATCTTGACAATGTTGAACCAGGCACTTATTACTATCAGGTGACGGCAGTCTATGCCAGCCAAGGTGAAACGGAACCGGCTTCAACGATGGTTTCGTTGACATCGGTCGCTGAAAATGCAGTCAATGCAACGGTTTATCCGAATCCAACAAATGGATTGTTGAAAGTCGTTGCCGCTGATATGAAGCAAATCACGGTGATGAATGCTTTGGGACAGATTGTCAGCACAATTCCTGCCGAAGGCGAAGAAACATTGGTTGATTTGTCGCAAGTGAAAGCTGGCTTGTACCTGATTCGCATTAAAACAGAAAGTGGATGCGTGGTGCGCCAAATCAATGTGGTGAAATAAGGAAGTGTTGTTTTGATAATGAAAATATTGGTGTCCATTAGATTTTGTGGACACCAATATTTTTTAATTGCCTTTCAGCAGATTTGAAAACTGAGAAAGATTCATCCGTTTTACTTTTGGAAAACCAATTGAATCTAAAACTTTGAAATGCAAATCGTTTGTTACGATATAAGAAGCATTACTGGCAATCGCACAGTCTACAAATTTATTGTCATCAAGGTCTGTTTGAATCAAATTGAATCGAAAATGAGGATCTGTAATGTAAGGGTCGCTCTCAAGAATTGTGGATATGACATTAAATGCGATGGAAGAATTGGTCTTTAATGAAAGAATTTCATCGTATTCTTCCAATATGTCGTTGGAAATGCATAATTGACATTCCTTGCTTAGAATCTTGTCCCAGACAATCCTATAGGGACTGATCTTTGGAATGCACATTAATAAACAGTTTGTATCGATGACTATTTTCATTTTTTATAAGGTGTGCGCATGTGCTCTTGTCCCCATTCCTCGATAGTTTGTTCGGTGATAAGCCCTTGTTCTGTAAGCATATCCATTTCTTCATCAACTTTTTGGGCAAAATAACTGGCGAGGATGGATTTTAGTTCGTCCAATTGGTCTTGTGTTTTTACGAAAGATAGCAACTCCAAAATGTGTTGTTGAGCTGGATTAAAAACTGTAGCTTCCATTTCTATTATAGGTTTTTTGATTTAATAATGTGGCAGTCGGAGGTGCTTATCCCTTCTTGATGTTAATGGTGTTAGGTTTTCCGCTGTTGCCATTGTTGTTTGTGTTGGTTGAACCGCTGCCAGAGGTGTTGGTTTTTCCTCCGTTGATTTTGATGGTCCCACCAGACGTGCCGTTTGAATTGCTGTTGCCTTTAGGTTGTGTGGTGACGCTGCCAGCAGGCTTGATGTTGCCGCCTTTACCAGCAGCATCGGCCATATCCTTGATGCGTGCTGCGCGTTTTGCACTGTCAGGGTGGGTCGAGAACATTTGCGCTACGGCGCCTTGTGTGCCGCTGTTGCCGCTTAAGGTGATGAGCACGTTCAGGGCGTTATACATGGCGTAAGGATTCACGCCGTTGGCGAGGCAGAACTGGAATGCGGCTTCGTCGGCTTCGTATTCCTGCTTGCGCGAATAGGCGTTTGAGGCCATCTGTTGGGCTAAGTCGCCGAGGATGCCTTCTGAAATGGCACCTGCGGTTTCGTTCCATGCCGAGATGCCGTAGCGGGCAGCCACCATCAGGTAGGACTGGCGGTAGGCATCGCGCACGTCTTTGTTCTTCAAGTGACCGAGTTCGTGGCCGATGACGGCAAAGATTTCATCGTCGTCCATCACGTCCATCAAGCCGGAATAGACGCGCACGCTGCCGTCGCCGCTGGCGAAAGCATTGACGGTATTCGACTGATACACTTTGTAATTCACGTCCAAATCACCAAGGTTCTTGAACTTCTTCATGATGTTGGTCAAGCGTTGCGTGTACTCGTTTGAGGCTGGCAGAACTGTGTTTTCTCCGTCGGTCTGAACCATGTATTCCTTGCAAAGTGTTGCGACTTGTGCATCGGTGATGGTGAAAGCTTGGACAGCGGCGGCACCGGCTTGCAAGGCTTTCGTTGAGTTGAGCGAAGCGCAGCTGGTCATCATCATCAAGGCTGCGGCTCCAATAATTAACTTTTTCATTTTGATGTGTTTTTTAAATATTTGGTGCAAAATTATGAAAATTACACGATTGCTGTGCTTTTTTTGTTTGTCAATGTAACATTTCCGCGTTTTATCCGTATTATTGCAGTCAAATACTTATCATTATGAGAGCAAAATCTATCCGTATTCCTGCATTGATTGTCTGCATGGCATTGTTTTCGTGCAGTTTCGGCAAAACCATTAGGAGGGGCAATGGCAACATTGTCACGCGCGAATTTCAAGTCAGTCAGTTCGATGAAATCGAATTATGCCTTCCTGCAACAGTGAATTACAGGACGGGCAGCCGGTATAGTTGCGTCGTAAAAGTCGATGAAAACCTTTTGGATTATCTTAGCATTAAGACCGTTGACGGCGATTTGGAACTGAACAAGGTGAAGAAACATCGTTCGGTGAATCTGCAAGCTACGCAATTTGTCATTGAAATCACTTCGCCGAGTTTAAAGGGCATCGACATTGCGGGTTCGGGCGATGTCTATGTGCTGAACAGCTTGACGGGCAAGGAAATGTCCGTTAATATTGCTGGTTCGGGCGATGTCATTTTCAAGGAACCGATTGTGATGACCGAATTTGATGCCGAAATTGCCGGTTCGGGTGATGTGAAGATTACAAAACATTCCGAATTCCAGAAGATTGATGTCGAAATAGCTGGTTCGGGCGATGTGGTTTTCAGCGATGCAAATGTCTTGAAGGTCGATGTTGAAATTGCTGGTTCGGGTGATGTTACGGTCAATGGACAGATTAGGAATGCAGAAATTGAATCGGCAGGTTCGGGCGATGTGTATTTGGGCGAAGTCGTGGGCAGCCTCCAATACGGCATTGTTGGTTCGGGCGACATTTATTATTCAGGTTCGCCGACCGTGAGAGGCAGCAAAATGGGTAGCGGCGACATTCACAAACGCTAAACCCGTAGAGGCGTTGCGTGCAACGTCTCCCAAGCCATCCAAAACGATTCAAAAACAAATGTCGGCCGATTTTCTAATCGACCGACATTATTATTTGTTTTCAATAACAGGAAATATCAAATCAAGGCAAGCAGCACATACAGCCAGTGGGCGGCGATGCCTGCGCAAAGACCGCCGATGGTGTGTGCGCCAATGGCTTTGCCGATGAGTTTACGGTAGCCGAGTGAGTCGAGCATAGCAGCGTGGGTCGAAAGGAAACCGCTCCAGCACATGCCCATGGCGGTGAACACGGCAATGGCATTGGTGTTGATGATGCCTTCGGCAATGAAACGTGGCACCAGACCGATGGCTGCACCAACAGCACCGAGAGCCGTCATTGGGAAGGAAATCAAGGCACCGCTTTCAAAGCCGAACAACCATTTGAAAATGAAGTTGATCTTGTCGGCAGCCCATGTGATGACGGGCACACCTTCGTAGGCAACGCCTAAATATTCGCCGTTTTCGCCCGAAGGACCGAAGGTCAGCATCATGACGATGGTGGAGATGCAGAGCACGCCCGGAATGATGGCGATGCCGATGCCGACACCATCCTTGCCGCCGTCCAGCAGTGAGTTAAGGAAACGCATGAACACGCTGCCTTCGCTCTTGAAGGTGATTTGCTGCTCGTCGCCGGTTACTTCTGCTACAGGTTCGTCGAGTTCTGGGTAAGATTTCAGAGTGAAACGCTGCATCAGTCTAGTGGAGACGATGCTGCCGATGATGGCACCAGCCAAACCAATTAAGGCGCCTTTGCCATAGCCAAGACCCGTCATAAAGGCGATGACCACGAGGCCCATGCCGAATGCCGTGCCGAAATTGGTCAGCGAAACCAGCTGGTATTTCTTGAAGTAACGGTTGAAGTTCTTGTCGTGGGCCAAGGTGATGATGGCGGGATTGTCGCTCAAAAAGGTCATCACGGCACCTAAGGCAGCGACGCCTGGGAGGTTGTAGAGCGGCTTCATCAAAGGACGGAGCAGGTTCTCCAGCAGACGCACGACACCAAACTCGGTGAGCATCTTGCTGATGGCGCCCATCAGTACGCAAATGGCCATGATGTAGAACACGGTCTCCAGAAGCAGGTGATAGGAAGTCTGCATGAAGGTGTTGAGCATCTTCGGCAAGGTCATCTTGTAGGCCAGTCCGCCGAAGAAAGCGAAGAACACGATGAGGAAAACGATAGCTTCAAAACTACGTTTTGTGGTGAATTTTAAGGGGTGTTTCACCCATCTTTCAAAGGTGCCGAAAATTCTCTCCACGACATTGTGATATTCGTGGGTGCTTTTCCGCCTGTTAAGGAATGATAAACGTGGCATGTCTTATTGTTGATTGTTTTTCTTGATATTCAGTAAGTTGACTTTCCAAGTAAGACCAATGTTGGCTTGGTAGTTGTGCGTCCCGTCGGTGTTGGTGTGTGTGCCGCAGAAGTGAAGACGCAAGTTACGGCTGCTCATGGGGTAAACCTCGAAGCCGGCACTTTCAAAATGTACGTCTCCGCCGAGTGGGTTGTAAAGGTCTATGATGTCGTCGCTGTTGTGGTCGAAACCGCCTTTTGCGAAGATGA
>CALGBV010000067.1 GCA_937884015.1 uncultured Bacteroidales bacterium | reverse complement strand
CCGAAGGTAATGTCATTGCCGATTTCGAAACAGAACTGAAGCGCGACGAACGCATTCTCCGTTTCCTCACCGTGAAACTCGACAAGCACGCTGTTGCTTACAACGAAAAGAGACGCCAGAAAGCAGCCGAAAAAGCAGCTGAAGTTCAGGCCTAATTGTTGAACATTTAAACCAATAAAGAAATGGCACAGATTAACACCAACAACGATATCAAATATTTGACTCCAATCGCAGTCGATACCAAAAGAAAGAAATACTGCCGCTTCAAGAAGAACCGCATCAAGTACATCGATTACAAAGATGCCGATTTCTTGCTGAAGTTTGTGAACGAACAAGGTAAGATTTTACCACGCCGCATCACTGGCACATCAACAAAATACCAAAGAAAAGTCGCTCAGGCCATCAAGCGTGCCCGTCACCTTGCCCTGATGCCATTCGTAGCTGACTGTTTGAAATAATAAGGAGGAAAAGTAATGGATATCATTCTGAAACAAGACGTCAACAACTTAGGATACAAGAACGACATCGTGACCGTTAAGCCTGGTTACGCTCGCAACTTTTTAATCCCTCAAGGCATGGCTATCCTGGCCACCGAAAGAAACCGCAAAATCTTGGCCGAAGAAATGCGCCAGCAGGCTCATAAGGAAGAAAAGGTCAGAAACGAAGCTCAGGAAAAGGCCAACATCATCAACGGCCTGAAACTCCGCGTTCCTGCCAAGGCTTCTGAAACCGGCAAGATCTACGGTTCAGTAAACAACGTGCAGATTGCCAACGCCATCAAGGAAGCTTGCAACCTCGACATCGACCGCAAGCAAATCGTCCTCAGCGACGACACCGTGAAGGAAATCGGCAGCTACAAAGCCAAAGTGAAACTCCACAAGGACGTTCAGGCTGAAGTTGAATTTGAAGTTTACGCTGAATAAGCATAACATCATAACAACAGAGAAGGCTGTCTCGCTGAGGCAGCCTTTCTTTTTCATCACCACATTATGATTACTAAAAACACCATAAAGTCAGTTGCAGCGCTCAGGCAACAGAAATACCGTAAGGAACAGCAGCTTTTCGTAGTGGAAGGCCGTAAGATAGTCAACGAACTGATTGAGAGCGATTTCGAAATCACTCAACTCTTCGCCACGGAAAAATATTGTGCCGATAACGAGATTCATTCCGATAAAGTGGAGATCGTTACCGAGGTCCAGATGGAGCAGATGAGCGGACAGGACACCGCCCCGGGAATACTTGCCGTAGTGCGCCAGCCCAAGGCAAAGGCAATTGATTCAAAAGCGACTTTGGTGTTAGCCTTAGATGGCATCAGCAATCCGGGCAACATGGGCACCATCATCCGCACCGCCGAATGGTTCGGCATCCGCAACATCGTATGCAGCGAAGACTGCGTGGAAATATGGAATCCAAAAGTGATTCAGGCCACCATGGGTTCCATTTTCAGGATGAACATCGTTGAAACCGATTTGGAAACTTTCCTCACCCAAAGCAAGAACCAAGGCAAAGCCATTTTCGGAGCCTTGTTGAACGGTGAAAACCTTTTCAAAAGACAAGGCAAAGCCGAAGGCATCGTTGTCATCGGCAGCGAATCGCACGGCATCAGGCCGAACATCCTGCCACTCATCACCCACCCTGTCACCATTCCACGCGCCGAAGGCAGCCTGACCGAATCGCTGAATGCCTCGGTTGCTGCGGCTATCATTATGGCATGGATGGCTGGCATGGATTGATGGATGCCCGCGCAGGCGGGCATGACGTTGTCCCGTTTTGTTTTTCCGTTTCAGAGCAACATTGTCACCTTGTGTTTAAGCCACAAAAAAAGCGGAGCGCAATTGCGCCCCGCTTTCGTATCTGATTGGTTTAAACCGTTTCAGGATTATTCAACGACAACGCGCTGAACAGTGCTGTTGCCATTGTTGTCGATGATGTTGAGGAAGTAGACACCTGCTTCAACATTCATATCGAGGACGTTAGAAGTGAGCTTCTGAACGCGGACCAACTGACCAGCAACATTGTAGATAGCCACGCTGTTGATGTTTTCGCCATTGATGGTGACCTTTGAAGTTGTCGGGTTAGGATAGATGCTGTAAACGCTTGAGTTTTCAGCAACGTTGACATCACCAACCTGAAGGGTGATAGGAAGTTCAATCCCAGGGTTTTCTGGGTCATTACTGTTGATGATGAGGGTAGCATCGTATACATCACCTTCGCTGAGGCCGATTGTGTTGACAGACAGTCTGATTTCATCAGATTCGCCAGCCATAAGAGAACCGTCGGGCTTGTTGATGCTTGCCCATGTTGCAGAGACCGGGCTGCCTTCGCAGGTGATGCGGATGTGGAAGTTACCATAGTCTTCTGAGAAGTTAGCTGAAGCTGAGCTGAAAGCGCCGCCACCCTGGGTGCGGTACATGTCGCCTCCTTCAACGTGTGTGCCACCGTCGAAGCACATTGGATAACCACCGGCAGACTGAGTGAATTCAACAGAAGCCCAGACATTGTAACCGGTCAGGTCGACTGGTTCATCAAAAGTAACGGTGTTCCATTGGTTGTTGACAATCTGGTTGTAAGGCAGGACCTTTTCGGCAAGCACAAGGCCTGGCTGACCATAGAGGCCTTGGCCATAGATGCGGAATGTGACAGGAGTGTTAGGTTCGATACCGTTGCCAATAGAACTGCCAGATTCATCAACGTATTCAACGATAAGATACTGAGCCTTGGTAATCTTGGTGCCCATGACAGCGCCAGCGTATGAAGCAGCCGGGAACATGGCGGCAACTTCAATCAAAGTAGGATCATTAAGGCCGACACCTGAAATGTTGTCACCGGTTTCGAGGTTAGGATCAATGTCGTAGTAGATTTGCTGTGAAGCGGAACCACCTTCGCCTTCGCCGAAGTCGATGTAGGCGATGTAGTCACCGATTGTGTTACCATCGTTGCTAAGGGTGAAAGTTTGAGAATCCATGTCATCTTCTGGAAGTGCGAATTCGAATCCGTCAACATCAACGCTCATAACTGAAGCTGATTCGCCGCTAAGCTTTGTGAAGCTGAAGTTATCAAGATAGTATTCTGATGTAGCGGCATTCTCCGGAGGGTAGAAGTCCATAGCGGAGAGGGTACGGCCAACGACGTGTTCACCGAAGCTGTCCAAGCTCCACTGCCATGTGCAGACGAGGATTTCTGATTCGCCTGGAGCGGTGTAGTAGTATTCAGCCACATCGTTGTCGGTGTCGACATGGAGGCGGAAGTGCATCCAAGCATCGTAAACGCAAGGAACATCAGCGGTGCTGTTTGAACCAGCGTGGATGGTACCGTGACCAGGAGCTGAAACGCCAGATCCTGAACCATCATTTGTCAGGTGGAGGTAGCACTGCATAGCCCATGTGCTGGCTGAACCAGCATAGTTGTGCAAAATGTTGAAGTAACCGTTCTTGCCCTGAGGAACAAGGATGTCGAACTCAAGGTCGTAGATGCCGTTTTCTTCGTTACCGAGGAGAAAAACAGCATCATTACGGTAGGTCAAATGCGCAGACTTTACACCATCTGACGCAAATTCGTCAGAAATGATAGGTTCTGTCGCAGGAGGATTGCTTGGCCATGATTCCCACCAATCGTTTCCAGCAGCGGCTGATTCGGTCATAAGGCCGTTGCCAACAGTGTACTCTTCAAAAGAGTCCCGAACTAGCACTTCTTGTGCCATCAGATTACCGCCAATCAGTAAGGCGGCAGTCATCAAAAGTAATGAAAATTTTCTCATTTTTAATTTTTTAAAGAATGTTAATGTTATTGATTATTGATAAAAGTTTACATAAAAAGTATTGGCCATACAAAATGCCATTTCGATACGTCCAAAACTCGAACTCATAGGATACATATGGGGGCGCTCTAAAGTATAAATACCATGAGAAAGATTGTAGAAAAGATTATAGTCAATATTAGGAATTGTACCGATATTATTATCAACGACAAGAGAACGCTGACCATTTGAAGCGCTAATTTGAACTTCTCCTGTAAAAACAACATTATAGTCTTTCTGATTGCTGTCAACACCTACATTAAAAAACTCTGGGTCAACAACTTCATAGTAATATGAAGTAAACGGAGGAGCAAATGACGATTCTTTTAACCCAAAAGCATAAGACAAATCCGCTACATATATACCTAGTAAATTTGCACTTCTGTTTAGAAAGAATGTCAGATAAAAATTGTTGTAAATAGACCAAGACGATGGCACAACATAAATATCAACCATAGAATTGAGAGAAACACTATATGGTCCCCAAAGATTATCAAAGTCAAATATCATGCCGTAGTTTCTTGCCAACTCTTGAATCACCAAAACTGGATCAATACCTCGATTTGGAGTTTCTTTCATTTCAGTAATGTCATTACGTGAGCCTTCAAAAGAAGGTTTTTCTTCCTTTTTGCAGGAAGTAAGCATGACTGTGGCTAATGCTGCAAAAGCCATCGTCAAAATGAGTAGTTTCTTTTTCATTCTATTAGGATTTAGTTAATTAATAAATTTGTTTGATTTGAGTATTTGGCTGCAAATATAAGAATAGATTTTAGAATGGAAAGAAATTTGGCGGATTTTTTTGATGGAGGTGATATTTTGAAGCCGCAGATTTCGCAGATTTCGCTGATTTTTAGATAACTACGGATTAAAGGAATTGTTATTTTCAGAGCCACAGATTTCGCTGATGACACTGATTTTACGCAGATTGAATTTTTGATGCGCAAGCGCAGTTGATTGACACTGTTTTTTTCTCCCGCTGATTCCGCTGATTGCCGCAGAGATTTTTGAACCGCAGATTTCGCTGATGACACTGATTTTACGCAGATTGAATTTTGGGATGCGCAAGCGCATTGAATTCCACGGATTGGCTGGCGCAAGAAAAGAAATTTACTCATAATTTACTCGGAAATTTACTCCGCATTTACTTTCTCCCGCCTTGGCGGAACATGATTTTTTGAACCGCAGATTTCGCTGATGACGCTGATTTTACACAGATTAAATTTTTGGATGCGCTAGCGCAAGAAATTCCACAGATGGCTGGCGCAAGAAAAGAAATTTACTAATAATTTACTCTAAAATTTACTCCGTATTTACTTGAAACCCGCCTTGGCGGAATTAATGAATCATTTGTGGTAATTTGTGTTTCACGCCCGTTCACTTGTCTTCCAAGGCTTTTGCCTCGTCCCAGAAAGCAATCATTTGTTCAGGACTGAGGTTCTGTATGCCAATGCCTTTTTCACGGGCTTTCTGTTCCACGTAATTGAAACGGCGGCGGAACTTGCGGTTGGTCTTGTCCAGAGCGTCCTCGGCATTGATGCCTTGCATCCTGCCATAATTGATTAATGCAAACAGCAGGTCGCCGAATTCATTTTCCAGGTTTTCGGTTGTCAGTTCCCGGTTATCAGTTCTCGGTTCTTCACCCTTCGGGTTCAGAACCTCATTTTTTACTTTCAGTTCCTCCAAAAATTCAAGTTTTTCCTCCTCCACGGCTTGCCAGGCACCTTCAGCATCAGTCCACTCAAAGCCCACGCCTGCGGCTTTCTGCTGCATACGGTAGGCCTTCAGCAAGGCCGGCAATCCTTCAGGCACGCCACCCAAAACACTGCGGTTGTGTTCCTTCTCCAACTTGATTTTCTCCCAATTCTGCGACACCTGCTCGGCATTCTCAACATGCTCACTGCCAAATATATGCGGATGGCGGACAATCATCTTTTCGGAAATGCCATTGAGTACATCGGCGATGTCGAAAGCACCTTGCTCGTCGGCCATTTTCGAATACAAGGCAATGTGAAGCATCAGGTCGCCGAGTTCCTTTTTCACATCCTGAAGGTCGTTGGCGAGGATGGCTTCGCTCAGTTCGTAGGTCTCTTCGATGGTCAGGTGACGGATGCTTTCGATGGTCTGAATGCTGTCCCAAGGACACTTTGCCCTGACTTCGTCAACAATATTGAGCAAACGCTCGAAGGCTTGTAATCGTTTATCCATGATGCGTCAATTTTGGTCAGCAAAAATAGTGTTTTTTTCAATTCTGAATCCTGAATTGTGCCGATTCTTACTATATGGTTATCCTGGATGTCTCCTAAAGGCAGAGAGTATTCCACGTGGACCGGACTGTAAAAAGAAGTTAATAAATTCATAGTTTATCCATTATTCAACCATAGTTCATCCACTAAGAAATGGTTATCTATGTGTTAATAATAGTTAGATTCTGTATAAAATATGGCCTTGTAACGGCCCAATCTGCTTTAAATGATTATCCGTTTCGCACGAAAACGAGAAGAACGTCCGCACAACATCACTTTTTTGTATCTTTGCACCTTTAAAATGAAGACTTGTAACCGACATATCGTTTTATCTGCCGTCCTGCTTCTGATTTCGCTTTTCAACAGCCGGAATGTGGAGGCTCAGGTCAACGGTAAAAACTATGAGATTGAGGCCAGGATGCATTACGGCTACCTCTATTTCCAGAGCGACCAATATCACTCAGCCTTAGCACGTTACAGCGACCATGCGCCATCTTACGAGTTTTCGCTGCGCCGCAACACCTACGGGCAGCACCGTTGGGAAGTCGTCCACAACTACCCTTCCATCGGGTTCACCTTTTATTACTCGCATTTCGGCGACAAGGAAGTCATGAAGGAATTGGGGCAAGTGTACGCCCTCTACCCTTTCATCAACTTTCCCATCATCCCCGACCAAGACCACAATTTGGGTTTCAAGCTGGGTGTCGGGCTGTCGTACCTCACCAACAAGTTTGACCCGAAGGAAAACTACCATAACTATGCGATTGGCTCGCACGTCAATGCGGCCATCAACCTATCTTTCGAATACCGCCAGCGCATCACCGACCGCCTGCATTGGGTCACTTCCTTTGGCCTGACACACTTCTCGAACGGTTCGACGCGGACTCCAAACATGGGCATCAATATTTTCAGTGGCGCAACGGGATTCTCGTGGTATTTGAAAAAGCCTAAGGAACAAATCGACAAGCGGCTGTTGCCAAAGCTCTATCTTTTTGAATTCGATGGCAAGCAGCATTTTGTCACCGACATTCAATACACGCTGGGTTACAAGGACTTATCGCAGCAATACGGCACGCACAACTATTATTTCATTCACGATCTGGCAGCCAATTTCATGTTCCAGCTCAACGAGCGCGACCGTCTCGGCGTTGGTCTTGAGGTGCTGAAAGACAATTCCATCAAAGCCATCCACCCCGACTGGGACAAGGAATATTACTACATGAAAGTCGGTTTCCTGATTTCCTACGAGATGATGCTCGACAGAATGAGCTTCATGTTCAACGTAGGCCGCCGCATCGACGATTTCCATTTCACCGACAAGAATTCCGCCGACCCGACGCCGCTTTTCCTTCGTTTCTACGAAAAACTGGCCGTGCGTTATTATTTCTACGACAATCTGTATGCCACCTTGGCATTCACAACCTACGACATCAAGGCCGATTTCCTCAGCTTTGGCATAGGATACCATTTCAATCACAACTATTACCTCCCAAAACATGAAAAGAAACAGCATCGTTCTCCTATTTTCCCTCGTTAGCCTGATGATGGTTTCGTGCAGCAAGACGGGCAGCATCTTTTCAAACGGGGAGCCCGTGACGCAAGAACGACCAATCGACGAGTGGTTCAATGCCGTCCGCATTCACAACAACGTGAACGTGGAACTGATTCAGAGCAACAATCCGCACATTGAAATCACATGCCCCGAGAACCTGATTGACCGCATTACGACGGTCGTGGAAGACAGCACCCTTGTCGTACGCAACGAAAATACTTTCAATTGGTTGCGCAGTTTCGACTACGAATGTAACATGAAGGTTTACTATGACAGTCTTTACGAACTGGAATACGCTTCTATCGGTGACCTTATCTCACACGACACCTTGAGAGGATGCACCGAAATCAACACCGATTCGACCGGCAGCGTTGCGACCCGCGCTTTCTATTTGCGCATTACGGAAGGCTGCGGCAAGGTCGACTTAACCTTCAAGTGCGACGTGCTAAAGGACAGGTTCTCCAACGGGACTTCAGAGGTCTGGCTCCGGGGAAATGTAAACTATTCGGAACATATCCTAAGCAGTTACGGATCACTCCATGCCGAAGAACTGTATTCAGACTTTGTCAGGGTGCAGTCGAACTCAACAAACGATGCCTACGTATGGGGCCGGACCAAACTGACGGTCTGGATCAGCACCATCGGCAATGTGTATTACAAAGGCCATCCATACGTTGAGAAACACATCAACGGCGATGGCGACGTCTTCCCTATGGAATAAAGATTTTTTGCTATCCGGTAAAAGTTAAGAAAGTACCACAACTAATTAACACATAATTAGTTATATACAATTTCACAAATAGGAGGCTTGTCTTAAGATAATCAGCAAACAACTATCTAAGAAGTCTTTTTTTGTCAAGAATTTGAGAATTTGAGATTTTTTTGGACGCAGTGCTACTTGAAGTTTGCGCTGCGCGCAGGAAATTGAAGATTACCTCACTTCGTGTCGGTGAATTTGCATTTCGACGTAGTCAAAAGAAAACCGCTTCGCGTTTCTTGAGCGAAGCGAAAGACTCTAATTCAGTTGGACTTCTGTAGCGCATTGTCTTGCATGTCCGATAGGCTTCTCAAATTCTCTAATTCTTGATTAAAGAGTATGAGTGCTAAAGAAAGAGAAATTGCTGATTTACCTAAAATAGTTTTATCTGACATCAATAACACAATAACATAGAATAAAGAAATCCGCCTGATTGCTCAAGCGGATTCCCTTTTATGAATGAATTGCAAGACTTAGTAAGCCTTGGCGAAATAGACGCGCATCTTGGCCGGTTTGCCGGAATAGACATCCACGCCCTCTTCTTCCTTGACATCCAATGGAATGAAACGCAAGGTAGCCTTGGTTTCTTCCTTAATCTTCAGTTCGGTTTCGGTGGTGCCATCCCAGAAAGCATGTACGAAACCACCCTTTTCGACCTGAGCCTTGAATTCGTCCCAAGTGTTGACATCGAAAGTGTGTTCGTTGCGGTAAGTCAAAGCCTTCTGATAGAGGTTGCTTTGGATGACATCCATCAGTTCGACGACATGCGCATCGATGCCGGCAAAGGCGACCGATTCCTTGGTCATGGTATCGCGGCGAGCCAGTTCGACGGTGCCGTTTTCCACATCGCGAGGGCCGACTGCCAAACGTACCGGAACGCCCTTGAGTTCCCACTCGTGGAACTTGAAGCCAGGCTTCTGGGTGTCGCGGTCATCATATTTCACGCGCAAGCCCTTGGCTTCCAGCTGAGCCTTGATTTCGAGGCAACGGCTGTTGACCTTTTCGCGTTCTTCATCAGTCTTGTAAATCGGGACGATAACGACCTGAATAGGAGCGATTTTTGGAGGCAGCACAAGGCCGTCGTCATCGGAATGTGACATGATGAGCGCACCCATCAGACGGGTTGAAACGCCCCATGACGTAGCCCAAACATATTCCAGTTTGTTTTCCTTGTTGAGGAACTTCACATCGAAAGCCTTAGCGAAATTCTGGCCCAAGAAGTGAGAAGTGCCAGCCTGCAAAGCCTTGCCATCCTGCATCATAGCTTCGATGCAATAGGTATTCAAAGCGCCAGCGAAACGCTCATTAGCCGACTTAACGCCCTGATAAACAGGAATTGCAAGCCACTTTTCAGCAAACTCGGTGTAAACGCCCAGCATTTTCTTTGCCTCGATTTCGGCTTCTTCCATGGTAGCGTGAGCCGTATGGCCTTCCTGCCAAAGGAATTCAGCCGTGCGGAGGAACAGGCGGGTACGCATTTCCCAACGCACCACGTTAGCCCACTGATTGCAGAGAATCGGGAGGTCGCGGTAACTCTTAATCCAGTTGCGATAAGTGTCCCAAATGATGGTTTCGGAAGTCGGGCGAACGATAAGTTCCTCTTCCAACTTAGCC
>CALGBV010000066.1 GCA_937884015.1 uncultured Bacteroidales bacterium | reverse complement strand
TTGTTCGGTTTTAGGTGCGTCTGCCATTTTCCCTAAAACCTTGCAAGCCAAGCACCAATAGAAACGTGGACGAAACTTATCCACATTCCGGGTGCTTGGCCTGACCCTGTAACTCAGATAAGAACGCCCACGTATCACGCGGACGTTCACTGTTATCATCTAAGTTACAATTCCTATGCGGCCAAGCTTTGGAATGATTTCAGAATAGCAGCAAACGCTATGTTATTATGTCAATTTATAAGTTGTTTTCCTTTATTCGATTGTCAGATTTTTGAATGAAACAAATTCCATTGCCTGAAATAGGCGAAACGGAAATGCAAAAATAGAACAAAATGCAAGCAAATGCAAATTGAAGACAAAAATCATTCATTTGCAAACTTTTTACTAATTTTACGGCAAATTTCTATTGATGGGCAAAAGGCTTATTTTATTTGTTATCTTATTGATTTTTAGCGCAATCGGTTTCTCTCAGGAAAACCAAGTAGATTCCATTATGCCTAAACCAGTTGCAAAATTACCTCAAAAACCCATCGATTCCACCTTTGTCACCTACTATCAGGCATCTTTCGACAGCATTTTCCTTGCCGCTCCAAAAGTCATCGACACAGCGACCTTCAACGCCAACGATTTTGACATTCTCAGCAAGGAAAGAACCATCTACAGCACCTTGAGCAATACAGGTCTGGCCCATAAGTCAATGAGATTCAAGTATTCCGGCCAAGTTGGATTCGATATGGGGCTTCCCTCCTACTCTGCCTTCATCAAGACGAAGGATAACATGGACACCTACGTCTCGGTGCTGCCCTACTCCGAAGCGCGGTATGTGATGACCTCCGGCGACAAGGAACAACATCTGAAAGTGAAGTTTGGCAGACAGTTTGCACGCCGTCTCTACATCGCCTTCGATTTCAACACCGAGATTTCGCCCGGCGTTTTCAAAAACTGCAGGACAAACAACAATTATTTCTGGATCAATGCGCATTACGCGACTGAAAACCAACGCTATGGCGCAATGGCCTATTGGTACAGAAACAAGATGGACATGCAGGAAAACGGCGGCATTGTAAGGGACGAGGACTACATATCGCATACCGAAAGCGACAACAATGTCATCAGCACCAACCTTTCGTCGGCTACCAATTATGTCAAAGTCAGCGGGGCGGGTTTGGAGCATTACTTCAACCTGCTCAGCAACACAATTAAGGTGAAGCACGAAAGTGACACAGCGCAAGTATCTGACAGTCTTTTCGTTGCAGATTCAATCATGATGGACTCCATTGCATTGGATTCCATTCAGTCTGCAATGGATTCCGTGCAGATTGCCGCTCAGGACGAACAGTTTGAAACGAAGACCAGAAAATTCACCTTGGGGCGCATTTGTCACCGATTCGATTATCAGCGCAACCAGCTTTTCTTCAACGAGACATCAATAAACGCAAATTTCTATCAACCTTTTGCAATTGACACGCTTTTGGTTCCAAACAAGACAACCGACACGACAATTGTTCAGGCCATCACCAACAAATTGAGCTGGAACAGTTTAGGTTATCAGAAATACAACGACGACGTGCCGTTTTTCGTTTTTGCAGGCGTTGAACAAGGCATCTACAAAGTCAAGCATTTCGATTATCTTGAAGGCGAGATGGGGCAAAACCGCATCTTCAACCAACTCAGCATCAATGGCGGCATCATCATCAACCTGTTCAAGTCGACGAGAGTAACGGGAAAGGCCAAACTCGTCACTTTAGGCTATCAAATCGGCGATTTCGACATCAACGGCGAATGGCGACAGTATTTGGGCACATCAATGAAGAATTTCGGAAAACTCACTTTTGATGTCGACCTTAAACGCCAGTCAGCCAATTGGTTTGAGCAGTCGTACACTTCCAACCATTTCCGTTGGGAAAACGATTTCAAGGCTGCCACATACCTCCATTTCGGTTTGTCGTACCAATACAAGGCATTTAGCGTCGGCGTAAAGCAAACCTCCATCAACAACCTGATTTACTTTGGCTTGCAGGCCCGTCCCGAACAATTCAACGGTTTTTGCAGCATCCGGGAAGCCTTCGGAAGTTTCCATTTCAACCTCAGACGATTTGAATTTGACGGTTTCGCATCGCTGCAAAAAGCAAGTAATGAGGAAGTCATGCACTTGCCTTTGTTTTTGGGCAAATTGAAGTTTTCCTACTCGCAGCCTATTTTCCACAAGGCGGCCACCCTGCAACCCAGTCTGACCGTGCAATATTTCACCAAATATTATGCTGACGCATATATGCCAGCCTTGCGGACTTTCCATCTGCAAAACGAAGTGAAAATTGGCAATTTCCCATTCATCGATTTTGCCTTGGCCATCAAGGTGAAGCGGGCCAACATTTACGTTGCCTACAGCAATATGTTCTTACTGACAGGCAATTACGATGCCTTTATTGGCGCACACTACCCGATGAGAAGCAGCAGGATTTTCATCGGCATCAACTGGAGATTATTCAATTAACCCCCAAAACCAAGCACCATGATTCAAGCCGAACTCACTCCCACCACCAACACTTTAGGACAAGTGACCGACACCCTGAGGCAAGTCGCCGACACCTTGATGCGTCCTGAAGTTGAAGAGCAAGTCGCCAACACCATCAGTAACAGTGCCTCGTCGGGCAAAACGGGACTTGCCATTGCCATTGTCGGGTTGCTCATTTTTGCTGCCCATCTGTTCACGAGCCTGTTCAGCAAGCGCCGCATTCCCGATGTGTTGTTCCTGATTATCATTGGTTTAGTCATCGGACCTATCCTCCATTGGATTACACCAGAAATGCTTGGTGGCGTCGGACGCATTTTCACTGGAATCACTTTGGTGCTTATCCTTTTCCAAAGCGGACTGCAGCTCAGCTTCAACTCCATCGTTTCGTCCATCAGAAGCACTACCCTACTCACCCTTGCCAACTACATTGCCACGACGATCATCATCTGGTTGATTGGTTGGTTGGTTTTCAGAATCAACCCATTGGTTTCCATTATGTTAGGAACGATATTAGGCGGCACGGCATCTGCTGTTGTCGGGCCTATGGTCGAGCAACTTCACATGACGGAAAAGAGCCGTGCCATACTGATTTTAGAAGCCGCTTTGGGCAATGTACTCAGCATTGTTTTGGCCTTGGCCATTCTGAAAGCCATACGGTTAGGAGAAGTTGAAGTCGGGAGCATCGTTGGCCAGATTTTCTCCTCCTTCGTCCTTTCCATCATCATGGGCATTTTGGGTGCCATTTTCTGGGCTTTCATTCTCGACAAGGTCAGACTCATCAAGAACAGCATCCTCACTACGCCGGCTTTCGTATTCATCATTTACGGCATCAACGAATGGATGGGCTACAGCGGCGCCATTGCAGCCTTAGCTTTCGGCATTTGCCTTGCCAATATAGAACGCATATACGGATCTTGGCTGAAACGTATCATCAAAAAAGAACCGACACAGCTGAACGAAACCGAAAAATCGCTTTTCAGCGAAATAACGCTTTTGCTGAAAACCTTTTTCTTCATTTTCGTCGGCATATCAATTCAACTCAATGAAATCAAGCCGATTATCATTGGATTGGGCATTACGGTCGTCATCTACATCATGCGTATTTTTGTCGTCAGATTCTCGATTCTGAATAAATACGACATTCCAAACATCGACAGAATCTACATGGCTGTGCTTAATCCAAAAGGATTGACAGCTGCCGTCATTGCCACAACGGCAGCCGAAACCGTTCCACATGGTACCGCCATCAAAAACGTCGTGTTTTCTGTCATCCTTTTCAGTATTGTCATCACTTCCGTTTTGGTTCCGCTCATCGAAAAGAAAAAAAGCGTCAACAGGTTCTATTCGAGGCTGTTAGGGCTGAAAAGCGAAGATGAAGTCATCCCTACGGAAGCCGCAAATGAAAATAATTCAAAAGAGGAATAAAAAAATAATTAAAAAGGCAATACAATTTCAGAAAAAGTTGTACCTTTGCACCCCGTTAATAGAACGAAGAATTTAAAAGTAAAAGGAAGAAAATTATGTATTTAACTGCAGAAAAGAAATCAGAGATTTTCAGCCAATTC
>CALGBV010000065.1 GCA_937884015.1 uncultured Bacteroidales bacterium | reverse complement strand
CACCGAATCGGGCGGTTGTGCCGAACTCCTGCCTTTCGATGTTTCTGATGCTCAGGCCATTGAAACGGCTCTCGACACATGGTCGCAGGCTCACCCCGATGATTATGTCTCTGTTTTGGTCAACAATGCGGGCATCCGTCAGGACAACCTGATGATTTTCATGCAGGATGAGCAGTGGAACAAGGTGCTGGACACCACTTTAAACGGCTTTTTCCATATCACGCGCCGCCTGCTGAAAGACATGATGACACACCGTAATGGCCGCATCATCAACATGGCTTCGCTTTCGGGTTTGAAAGGCTTGCCGGGGCAGACTAATTACTCGGCTGCAAAGGCAGCTGTGATTGGCGCGACCAAGGCTTTGGCTCAGGAAGTCGGCGCTCGCAAAATCACGGTCAATGCCATAGCACCGGGCTTCATTGCCACCGACATGACCAAGGATTTGCCCGAGGCCGAACTCAAGAAAATAATTCCATTGGGCCGTTTCGGAAAACCCGAAGAAGTGGCTGCCTTGGTGGCTTTCCTCGCTTCCGACGATGCCGCCTACATCACCGGCCAAGTGATTTCAATCAACGGCGGACTTTATACATAATTTATATTAAAGATGAAAGTAGAAACGTCGATTCATCGCGTCTCCCAAAACAAATCAACAATTAAACAATTAAACAAATCAACAACAATGAAAAAGACAATCATCACCCTCATCGCATTGCTTTTCGCAGTGACAACAACATTCGCTCAACAAAAATCGGAATTTCGCGTTCCGAGCGGCTATCAAGGTTTCATTGACATGAACAACCTTTACACCTTCTCCAAAGACATCAACAACTCGATAGGCATGTCGACGACTCACGGATTCTATTTCAATCCAAAGGCATACGTCGGTTTGGGTATGGGTTTTGAGACGAACAACGATTATGTTTTGGTGCCAATCTATGCCGCCATTCATTACAACTTCAATTACACACGACCGGTAACTCCTATACTGCGCTTACGTTTGGGCACTTGTCTCGGTGACAGTTTCGGACCATACGCTGATTTGGCTTTTGGTGTCCGTTTTGCTTCGAAGCGCGATTTTGCAGTCTCCATTATGGCAGTCGGAACGTATTTTGACAAATTCAAGGAAAGTGTTTATGCTGACTATCAAGATGAAAATGGCGTTTGGCATTACTGTGTTCCTACAACACAATATATTCAGCCTTCAGGTGTCGGCCTGAGAATTGGCATTGAATGGTAATCATTTGAGAAATTTTTCATAACTATATGACACAGAGAAGAGTAGTCATCACCGGAATGGGAATTTGGTCTTGCTTGGGCAAGAACAAGGAAGAGGTTTGCGAATCGTTGCGCCAAGGACGGTCGGGCATAGGCATCGATCCGAAACGCACGGAATATGGCTATCGGTCGCCGCTGACAGGCATTGTGGAAAAGCCACAGCTGAAAGGCGTTTTGGACCGGAAACTGAGAATGTATCTGGCCGAAGAAGGCGAATATGCCTATATGTCGACTCTTGAGGCTTTCAAGGATGCGGGCATCGATGAAGCGTATCTCGCTGAAAATGAAGTCGGCGTGTTGTTTGGCAACGATTCATCGGCAAAAGCAGTCATCGAATCGCACGAAACGGCCTTGGAGAAAAAAGACACGACCTTGATAGGTTCAGCCGCCATTTTCCAGTCGATGAATTCGACCGTGACCATGAACCTTTCCACCATATTCCGTTTGAAAGGCATCAACATCACCATCAGTGCGGCCTGTGCAAGCGGTTCACATTCAATCGGTTTGGGTGCCTTGCTGATTCGTAACGGATTGCAGGACATGGTGTTGTGTGGCGGTGCCCAGGAAACCAACTATCTTTCGATGGGCAGTTTTGACGGCATCAGTGCCTTTTCCGTACGCACAGACGCCCCGACCAAAGCCTCCCGTCCTTTTGACCGCAACCGTGACGGACTGGTGCCGGGCGGTGGCGCCGCGACGGTCATCCTGGAAGAATATGAACACGCCGTAAAACGCGGCGCCCCCATATTGGCAGAAGTCGTGGGGTACGGCTTCTCCTCCAACGGCATGAACATCTCACAGCCC
>CALGBV010000064.1 GCA_937884015.1 uncultured Bacteroidales bacterium | reverse complement strand
ATTCACAATGCATAATTCATAATTCACAATGCATAATGCATAATTCATAATGCATAATTCATAATGCATAATTCAAAATTGGCTGCACCGAGCCTTCACAAGGCATGACAATTATGCGAATTGAACGAATTTGGCGAACATTACAACATAGAAAACTGAAAAGATTATGAACATAAAGACATTTGCAGGAATGCTGATACTGGCCGGATGCGTAATGACCAGTTGTCAGAAGAAGCAGGAATTCACGGTTTCCACAACAGCAGTGGAGCACGGTGACCTCAACACCACAGTCACAGCAACCGGCACCATCGAGCCAGTGGAAACCGTTGAAGTCGGTACGCAGGTTTCGGGTAAAGTGGAAAGGATTCTGGTTGATTTCAACTCAGTGGTCAAAAAAGGCGATTTGCTGGCCGAGTTGGATAAACAGACTTTAAATCAAAGCGTTAGCCGCGCCAAAGCAAGCCTGACATCGGCTGAAAGCCAACTCAAATACGCCAAACTTGCCTATGAGCGCACCAAGCAGCTTTATGAATCGAATGCAGCCACGTTAGCCTCCTACGAAGAAGCGCAAAACTCTTATACTCAGGCACAAATGAGCAAGAAAAACGCGCAGGCCGCCTATGACCAGGCTTTGGTTGATTTGGCATACGCCGAAATCTATTCGCCTATCGATGGCATTGTCCTCGACCGTGCCGTTGAAGTCGGACAGACCGTGGCGGCATCGTTCAGCACGCCTACCCTCTTCACTTTGGCCAACGATTTGACCAAGATGCAAGTCGAGGCCAACGTTGACGAAGCCGACATCGGGCAGGTGAAAATCGACCAAAACGTGACCTTCACCGTCGATGCTTACCCTGATGAAATGTTTAATGGCACAGTGAGCCAAATCCGTATGCAGCCAACCACCACGAGCAATGTCGTGACATACGTCGTCATCATTGCTGCACCAAACGACGAACTCAAACTTTTCCCAGGCATGACGGCAAGTGTCACCATCGTCACGGAAGAGGAAACCGGTTTGGCTGTTCCCGCTGAAGCTCTGACATTTACCCCAGATGAACAAGTCCTGAAAGCCATGCGCAAAAACATGCCGAAACCTGACGAAATGCCTCAACATCCCGAAGGCGAAAGACCTCAAATGGGTCATGGCAACGGCACTGCCCCGCAAATGGTTTGGGTGAAGAATGGTAACAATATGATGCCTCGTCCTGTTGAAATCGGCATGAGCGATGTCGCTTACAGAATCGTGAAAAACGGCTTGCAAGCCGGTGATTCCGTGGTGCTTTCCGCTCAATTCATGGTGCGTGAAAAGACTAAGAAAACAGGAGAAAACCCATTCATGCCAGGCCCTCCAGGCAGACGAAACAATAAAGTCAATGGCAATTCAGGTCAAGGCGGTCCAAAATAATTCGGTTTATGGAAACAACGCAATCTATCATCAGGGTTGAGAACCTGAAACGCACTTTTGTAGTTGGCAGCGAGGAAGTCCATGCGCTGAAAGGGCTCACTTTTGAAATCAAAAAAGGTGAATTTGTGAGCATCATGGGCTCATCGGGAAGTGGAAAATCGACCTTGCTCAACATTCTCGGCTGTCTCGACCAACCCACATCGGGCGAATATTACATCGACAATATTTCGGTGCGCCAAAGAACGAAAAACGAGTTGTCGGAAATCCGCAACCGCAAAATTGGTTTTGTGTTTCAGTCGTATAACTTGCTGCCGAGAACATCAGCCTTGGAAAATGTGGAGCTGCCTCTGGTCTATAACCCGCTCGTATCGCATCAGGAGCGCCGCGAAAAAGCGCAATACGCCTTGGAAATGGTCGGCTTGAAAGACCGCATGGGACACATGCCCAACCAGCTTTCGGGAGGTCAGCAGCAGCGTGTGGCCATTGCGCGCGCTTTGGTCAACGACCCGGTCATCGTGTTGGCCGACGAAGCCACAGGTAATCTGGATACGCGAACCTCATACGAAATCATGAGCCTGTTCCAAAACCTTCACGAACAAGGAAAAACCATCGCTTTCGTGACCCACGAATCGGATATTGCCGTGTTCACTAACCGCACGATTTTCCTGCGCGACGGACACATTCTGCGCGATGAACAAGTGGAAACGAAATCGGCGGAAGAAGCGTTGAAAGCCCTGCCTGTGGATAATGATTACTAAAATGAATGGTGATGGGTTAATGGTGATGGGTGAGGGGTGACGACATACAACTGATAACTGATAATCGAAAACTGATAACTAATTAATTAAGAAATGGACATATTAAATCTCATAAGAATATCGGGGAAAGCCTTGCTACGCAACAAGACGCGCTCGGCGCTTTCCATGTTAGGCATTGTCATCGGCATCGCGGCAGTCATCGCGGTGGTCAATTTGGGTGAAGGCCTGAAACAAAGCACCGCCAACCAGCTGTCGGACATGGGCACCAACCTGATTATGGTCATGCGCGCCAACATGAGGCGTGGCGGCGTGAGCATGGGTAGCGGCAGCGTTCAGTCGCTGAAAATGAAGGATGTGGAGATGATTAAGGCCAACGCCAAAAACATTACGATGGTTAGTCCGTTAGTCAATGCAAGCGGCCAATTAGTGAACGGCTCCAAAAACTGGTCGGGGACGGCTTACGGCGGATCGCCCGAATTTTTGGAAATCAAAAAGTACGAACTTGCTACGGGTGTGTGCTTTACCGATGAGGATGTTAAGAAATACGCCAAGGTCGGCATCATCGGGCAAACCATTGTGGAAGAGCTGTTTGACGAAGGTGAAGACCCGATTGGAAAGAACATCAGAATCGGTTCAATGCCCATAAAAGTCATCGGAACACTGAAAGAAAAAGGCGAAAACGGCATGGGACAAGACCAGGACGACATCATTATTTTGCCTTATTCGACAGTGCAAAAACGTATGTTGGGTGTCGATTACATTCAGCAGATTGTGGCATCGGCGGCATCTGAGAATGTGGCCGAGGCAGCGGTGGCCGAAATCGAACAGATTTTGCGCGAATCCCATAAAATTAAACCCGACGGCACCGATGATTTCGAAGTGAGAACCCAGCAGGAAATGCTTGAAATGATGAATTCCATGACGGGAACCATCACCACCGTGCTGATTGCCATTGCCTTGATTTCGTTGCTCGTCGGTTGTATCGGCATTATGAATATCATGTATGTAACTGTCACAGAGCGCACTAAAGAAATCGGCCTTCGTATGTCAATCGGCGCTAAAAACGCAGCGATCTTGATGCAGTTTCTGACCGAAAGCATCATTTTGAGTCTGATTGGCGGCATAATAGGTTTGCTTTTAGGCGTCGGATTATCCTACATTGTCTCGCTTTTCATGTCGTTGCCGTTTGTCGTAAATGCAGTCTGGATGGTGATTTCATTCGTTTCATGCGCCATTTTGGGCCTCATTGCAGGCTTCTTCCCGGCACTGAAAGCCTCACAGACCGACCCAATCAATGCTCTGCGCTATGAATAAAACCATCAGAAAAGACGCTTCGCAGTTTCTCCCGATGAAGACAATCCTTGCCTTCTCGTTGATCATTAGCGTGGCTTTCCATTTGGTTTTTGTCCTCGCATTCTATTTTGGCGAATCGCTGTTCTCGCCCGACAAAATGCCCGAATCGCGACACGCTACGCACGAAACGCTTGAAATGCCAGCCAATCATCCTGAAAATCAACCGCATTTCGACAATGATTTTGGACCAAGGCCACCACACAATAATCCTGAATCCCGAAAACCCATCCGCTTTGACCGCGCTTTGATGTTCACATCATTCAGTTTCGTGCTGATTTTCGTCCTGTTTTTGTTCAATCGTAAAATGATGAGCATCAACTACAAACGGAAATGGAGCGAATTGTCTTTCATGATTTTCGGTTCCATATTAATCACATCCATTCTCAGCATTGCGTTCTCGTTAGGTCCATCGCTTTTCGAACATCACAGACCGAATTCGGCTTTCCTTTTCCGAATCGTCCGCGATGGCCTGATGCGCGATTTTTCACTGATGACCATTGTCATCCTGATTTCACATTTGCTGCGGTCATTATTTAACCAAAGGACAATAGCCGTTGAAAACGAAGCACTTAGAGCCGAAAACATCAGCACAAGATACGAAGCCCTGAAAAGCCAGATGGATCCGCATTTCCTTTTCAATTCGCTGAACACTTTGCAATCGCTGATTGAAACCGACAAGGACAAGGCTGAAAACTACATCCAGCAACTGTCGTTTGTACTGCGCTACACACTGCAAAACAAGGAAATCATCACGTTGAGCGAAGAACTGAAATGTGTCCGTTCCTATTGCAACATGATGCAAATCCGCTATGGCGAAAACCTGAAATTTGATTTTCATGTTGATGCGAAATATCACGATTCCAATGTTTTACCACTTTCCATACAAGGTCTGATAGAAAACGCCATCAAGCACAATGTGATTTCGGCAAGACAGCCGTTGACAGTCACGATTGCCACTGGAGATTGTACCATCAAGGTGTCCAACCCGATTCAGCCAAAAATCATGGACGAAACCGGAAACGGCATCGGCTTGTCGAATCTCGCCGAGCGTTACCGCCTTATGTGGAACGAGGAAGTGAAAATTTCAAATGACGGAAATGTTTTTGAAGTGATTTTACCGTTAGAAGGAAGTGGGAAGTGTTAAAGTGGAAAACTGAAAGTGGAGAAGTGGAAAGTGTTAAAGTTAGGAGTTAGGAGGAAAGTGTTAAAGTGGAAAAGTTAGGAGTTAGGAGGAAAGAAGAAGGATTCGGAACACGTGTTCGCCCTGAAAGGGCAGCCTAAAACAGCGAATGGCAAAGTGAGCTTGCGAACGGCACCTTTCGCAAATAAAGGTAGGGACGCACCGCGTGCGTCCAAAAGTTGAAGATGCTCGCAAGCCAAAAGTTATAAAAAATCCAATTGTCTAAAAGTCAAACAGTCTAATTGTCAAACAGTCAAACAGTCCAATCGTCAAAATAGTCCCAAAACAATGAAAACAGTAATCATAGAAGACGAAACCATTGCGGCGCAAGCCTTGCAGAAATTAATCAATGAAATTGATGCTCAGATTGAAGTCATTGCGGTGCTCGAAACCATCGAGGAAAGCATCGATTGGTTTGAATCGCACGAAATGCCCGAACTGATTTTTGCCGACATTCATTTGGCCGATGGTTCATCGTTTGCCATTTTCGAGCAAACCGACATCACCTGCCCGGTCGTGTTCACCACCGCTTACGACGAATATGCCCTCAAAGCCTTCGAAGTCAACAGCATAGATTACCTTTTGAAACCCATCAACAAAAACGATTTGGAACGCGCACTGAACAAATTCAAAACCCTGACCAAACCCGTCAACAACAAGGAAAACGTGGCAAGTCTGGTGACACAATTGGAAACGCTGCAAAAAAAATACAAAACCTGTTTTCTGATTCCCGAAAGAGACAAACTCATTCCATTGGCAACCAACAATATAGCCTGCATTTTCATAGATTTGAAAACCGTGAAGGCCATTTCACTCGACGGACGGCATTATTACATGAACCAGACTTTAGACGAACTGATGGGGCAACTTGACCCGACCGTTTTTTTCCGCGCCAATCGCCAATATATCATTTCGCGCAGTTCGGTTAAGGACATTTCCATTTGGTTTGGCAACAAGCTTTCGCTGAATCTGACCGTCGAAGTGCCTGAAAAAATCATTGTCAGTAAGGCGCGTGTCAGCGAGTTCAAGACTTGGTTCTCGGAATGATAAACTCAAAATCTAAGGCATATTCATATCTTTATTCCCTCTTCCCACCCTCGTCAAGCAGTTGGTGATAAGGTAGTTACTGTGATTTGTTTGGATGCACATGTGAATCGTGCTAGGCATGCCTTGTAAGAAAGCGATATGCGCCCGACATATCAAACGTACGATCGTGTTTGCAATTCATTCTCAATTGCGGGAGATCACACCCACCCTGCCCGACTACACCAAGTCGCTTACATCAAATCGGTAGTCCAATTCAATGCTTGTATCTGTTCGTCCGTTTCCCGCAATTCTTTGGAGATTCGGTCGACATCTTTCTGTAATTCGGTGACATTCACAGTGTTGACTATCTTGATTTCTGTTCTGGAATAACGGTCCACTTTGCAACTGGCGGTGTCTAGAAACTTACGCATAATTTGAAGACGGTTGTTGAGACAATCGCGGTGAGCAAGTAGTTCGGTGAGGGTTTTTCCATCGACTAAAGTCTTACTGTTGGTCAAGTTGATGCGTGTCATTAGGTCTTCCAATGAGGCCAACATACCGTTCAGTTCTTTCAATAAGGCTTCCGGTTCCTCGGCAGGTTTTTCGCCTTCTTGAACCTTGGCATTATTATTTAAACGAGTGCCGATTTCAGCGATTCTGCTTTGCAAATCTGCTCTTTGTGATAATGCTGTTGCTAATTTCATCTATTTGATTTTTAATTATTTAAGTAACTGTTCAAAATTAAACTTCAATTTGGATTTCGAGGCTGCGAGACTACGGGGATTTGGGATTTCGAGGCTGCGAGGCTTCGGGATGTCGGAATGCCTCGATGTATCGTATTCCCACGACCTCGCTGTCTCGCGACCTCGTTTTCAATATGTAAACTAAATTCGCCCATCCACTTGCTATACAAAATTCGCCCGTTTTCCTGGCAAGGCGTCAATCAGTTTCTTGGTGTAGTCGTTTTGCGGATGCTCAAATAGTTCATCGGCATCGTTCATCTCGACGGGCTGACCATTGAACATGACCAAAACCCTGTCACTCATGAAACGCACCACGCTCAAATCGTGGGAAATGAAGATGTAAGTTAGATTCCGTTCTTCTTTCAGACGATTCAAAAGGTTGAGTACCTGCGCCTGAACCGAGACGTCCAAAGCGGAAACCGACTCATCGCAAATCACTAATTTCGGATTGACCGCCAAGGCGCGCGCAATGCAGATGCGTTGCCGTTGGCCTCCGGAAAATTCATGAGGATAATGGTAAAAATCATCGGCCTGAAGGTCCACTTGCTCCAGAAGTTCCACCACTTTATCCTTCCGTTCCCTGTCGTTGGAAAGAACGCGATGCAGTTTCATGGGTTCCATGATTGCCATCCCTGCAGTAAATCGCGGATTCAAAGAAGAATAGGGATCTTGAAATATAATCTGTATCTCTTTCCGGAGTTCGCGCATTTCGTTTGTTTTCAAAAGCCGTATGTCCTTTCCTTTGTAAATGATTTCGCCTTGTGAGGGCTCGATCAGGCGGAGGATGCTTCTGCCCAAAGTGGTTTTCCCGCATCCGGATTCCCCGCAAAGGAGGACGTAATCCCCGTGCTCTACGGTCAGGTTGATTCCACGGAGCGCCGACTCAC
>CALGBV010000063.1 GCA_937884015.1 uncultured Bacteroidales bacterium | reverse complement strand
CCGACAGGCTGATTACAAATCAGCTACTCTACCAACTGAGTTATACCGGCATCATGTGAAAGAACATTGTTTTGCTTCTTAAAAGCGCACCCCCTCATTGCTGAAAGAGTGCGCAAAAATACTCACTTTTCTTGAATCCGCAATCAATTTTGGAGATTTTTTTCAAAAAAAATTGAATTTAAAGTTTATAAAACTATAAATCAACATGTTATCACTTCGCAATTTTACCCTTATATTTCTCCAATTGCTTCTTCAAAGCGTCGACTGCGGTGTCAACTGACTCTTCAAAGGTCTTTGATTGCTTGCTTGCAAACAGGTCATCACCCTTCAAGACGATGCGGATGTCGGCAATCTTGTTTTCCGGCGTGTCGTTGTTGTCTAATTTCAGGTTGACTTCAGCGCCAATAACCTCGGCATATTTTTCGCAAACCTTCTCCACTTTCTTCGTGATGAAGTCTTCAAGTTTTTGATCAGCCTTGAAGTGAACTGAGTTAATCGTTACGTTCATAATAGACTCCTTTCTTTAAATCACCCTTTCGGGTGGGCTTGTTTATGAATTTTCTTGAGTTGTTCTATCGTTGTATGTGCATATATCTGCGTTGATGACAGGTCGGCATGGCCCAGCAGTTCCTGAATGGCGCGCAAGTCGGCTCCCTCGTCGAGCAAGTGCGTCGCAAAGGTGTGGCGCAAGACGTGCGGACTTTTCTGCTTCAAAGTGGTCACGCCCTCCAGCATCTGATGCACCTTATTATATATATAGTAGGGTGTCATCGCCTTCCCCTTGTCGTTTACGAGCAGACGATCGTCATGTTCGGGAAACGCCGCATCGCGCAACTGCCTGTAGTGGTCAATCATGCCGAGCATTTTATGACTTAACGGAACAAAACGCGTTTTATTGCGTTTGCCAATGATTTTGACTTTCATTTCCGCCTTGTCGACATCGGCATCACGCAAACCGCGCATTTCGGCCTGACGCATACCAGTCTGGTACAATAACTCAAACAAGAGTTCGTCGCGTTTTGTTTGAAAATCGTCAGCATCGCCAAACGAAATCTTTTCCATATCCGATTCGGGCACAAACTTCACCAATGGTTTCGGCTGTTTCAGCGACTTCACTTTCATCATCGGGCTGACCTTGATAAGATTTTCACGAAGGCAGTACTTATAAAAAGACCGCAAAGTCGAGATTTTCCTATCGATGCTTTTGTTTGCCAGACCATTTTCCTTGAGCGAGGCCATGAACGATTTCACCATGACGGCTGTGACCTGAAGCAAATCGCTGGTTTCGTAAGTCTTTGCAAGATAATCCGAAAACTCCTCCAAATCACGGCGATAGGCCTTGACAGTCAGCGGAGAATAGCGTTTTTCGGCTTCGATATATGTTGCAAATTGGTCGATGAGCATAATAAAAAAAACTTCGTTGTAAAAGTAAGCAAAAATTGCTTATACAACGAAGTTTTCCCTAAAAAAATTATTTTCCTATGAGGGGAGAATCAGATATTCTCTTCAGCATCACGGAGTTTCTGCACATAGACAGCCTTCATGTGAGCAGCACGCTTCAGCACTGATGGCTTGGTGAATTTTTGACGTTCGCGCAATTCTTTCACGACGCCGGTCTTTTCATACTTTCTCTTGTAGCGCTTCAAAGCTCTATCGATGCTTTCGCCTTCTTTTACAGGAACAATAATCATTTTAAAACACTTCCTTCTTTTAATGGTTAATAATAAAAACTTAATTTTGAGGGTGCAAAGGTACAACTTTTTCAAATGCGTGCAAGAAAAAAGTTGAAATACATGATTTTTATTTATCCGATTTTCGGCGGTTGCACTCGCGGCAAAGCATCTGGCAATTGGCGGCGACGGTTCTTCCGCCCTCTTTCCATGGCGTGATGTGGTCGGCTTCCATTTGCTCTATTTCGAAATGCTTGCCACACAATTTGCAAATGCCCTGCTGCTTTTCGTAAACTTCCCTTTTGGTATTGCCATCAAAGATACGGATGCCCAAATGATGCTCATCGTGGTCGAAGACATAGAAATAAATGCCTTTCTTCGATTCCACGTCGCTGTCGGCCATGAGTCGCGCCACTTCTTTTTCAATTTCTTCGGCATCGAAATCTTGCTCATGATATTTGTCGTACAACATGCCCCAATCCACACCTTTCATTTCCTTGCGATATTTAGGGAAAACGGCCTTTGCCCAATTGATGACGCTCTGGAAGTAATTCCACAGCTGCACCGCGCTCTTGTCGTGCTGGTGATTACCCATGTAAACATCAATGTTTCCTTTCGAGATCCAGGCGATTGCCGTCTCCAGATATTTCTGCCGGTTCACTTCGCCTGCCACATATTTGTTGGCAAGATTGTAGGCGGCACAATTGTTTTTGCTGAAATAGCGTTTGGCATCGCTCACCCATGAGCCTGCATAAACGGCGTTGCGCAGTTCCTGCTCGGTCAGCTCCTCCCCTGCTATGTTGATGGTTTTGAACCATTTCAGTTTCTCGCTGTCGGTGCCGCTGCAAATATAGACGTTGAGTTCGTAGTCGAGAATCTGCTGTTGCTCATCTTCCTGAAGGTTATGGAAATAGCGGAACAGATAGGCGAAATCGCCGTTGACATACTGGCAGATGCTGATGGTGCGCTGCTGACCGTCGATGATTTCGAAAGTGCCGTCGCTGCGCGTAGCCCAGTACATCACGTTGAGCGGGAAGCCGTTTGTGAGCGTGTCGATGACGGCATCGCGTTGCTTTTCCTTGTAGACAAATTCGCGCTGGTAAGACGGGCGCACATCCAGCTTGCCGCCGTAGGCACGCACGCCATTCTCAGCATTGTCTTCGTAACCGTTTGTCAATTCGCGCACGGTTATTTTGTGTAGTTCTATTTTCATAAGAATGTATTTTTTTCTCCCGCTGATTCCGCTGATTTCCGCAGAGCCTTTTCCTCACAGATTACGCCGAGTTTCGCTGAGAGTTTTTATTTTTAATTTTTTGAATTTCAAATTATTTCGCTTGAGATTCTGCTGCAATTGAAACCAGACTTTCGGATTGCTGATAAATCGGTTGGGATGGCTTGCGGCGGATGAGAACTCGAGTGTAGCACCTTTCGCCACGAAGTATTGCACATCCTCCCCTGTCCTCCTGATAAGGTCTATAGCCCAGCAACATAAGGATTTCCTTAGGTGCAGAAGCTCTGGTATTTCCCGATGCTTGCCAGATAATTTCAAACTGATTGGGATTATACTTATCCAAAAAAGTAATCGGAACACCCATAACTCCATCATAATCACAAGGAATATCCGTGTATGTCTTCACTTCAATTGCATCATAATTATCGTATTTGGGATATTCTTCGGGAGAATAGTGTTTATAAAGCACTAAATCCTCCGTGTGTTTTTGCACTGGCAAGTTTGTGTACCAGCATGAAGTCGAGACACGCGCCATTTTTCTGCCATTTTCCATGTGATGGTATTTTTCAAAACTATCCGGAACATAGAAAAACATTCCAGTGTTAAAATGCGTATACCCAGTGCGGATCCTATCTTGCATGAACATTCGGAACGCCTCTTTACAAACTAATGTATTCGTATTTCCCATGATAATAAAATCCTTATTATAGGTATCCAATTGGGTAACATATTCGCGGAAAAGAGAAAACGGCGGATTTGTTACCACAATATCTGCTTGTTTCAAAAGTTCGACACATTCGGCAGAACGGAAATCGCCATTTGCTTTCAATCTGGTAATGACATTATTGCCATTCTGCAAAAGGTACTGCACATCTGCCAAATTAATAGCGCCATCGCCATTTTCATCCTTCACTTCCGTAATTTCAACCTTATAAGCAATTTTCTTTGGTTCATTCACTTCATCGCCAAAATCAAGGAGCAACTCATTTCCCGAAACAGGAGAGCCATTGTAACAGGTTGCAATCAGTTTCTTCAATTTCAAAGCATTGAAATTCAGAGCGAAATATTTAAAGAAATTGCTCTCGTATGGGTCATCGCAATTACAAAACACGATTTTATCCTGAAAATACGGTTTGTAATTTCTAAGTTCCATTTCAATATCAGAAAGCTGGGTATAAAACTCGTCTTTCTTCGCTTTTGAAGCAGCATGTAAATCAGAATTTCCTGTTGCCATTTCGATTGATAGTTTTCCGCATCACTATCAATCGATTCCCGAATGGACATAGAAAAAGGTGTGGCTTTTCTACTCGCGTTCACGGGAAGTCCGGAAAGAAACCCGCCAATCCTTATAGATAAAGCTCACACCAGAACGGTATGAGCATTAACATTTCAAGGATTATAGGGACTGCCTTTTTCGGCTTACCGTGAACACTATTTCCGATTCGTTAGAAAATTGTTTTCCGGACTTTTTTCTTTGAACGCGAAATAATAGTTAATGCTTGGTTAATAATATGTTATGTTCTATTTACTTTATGTTTGTCAATATCAGCATTTTGCAAGTTAAACAAATTCTTTTGATATTTTGAGATTGTGCTAACGCTTTTACACTATTCAATCTGCATTTTGTCCGTGCAAATATAGGAATAAATCAGCAAAGTGAAGCGACGGAAGGGACAAAAGCCTGGCGAATGCCATTGGTAAGGAAGCCAAATATCACTTCATCGCTGAAACCAAACGACTGATGCCCGATTTGGAACATAAGGTCGATTTCCTTCTGGTCGAACTTATGGTCGGTCACCGTCAGGTTAACGATATAACTGAACAAGTCGGCTTTCATGTCAG
>CALGBV010000062.1 GCA_937884015.1 uncultured Bacteroidales bacterium | reverse complement strand
ACTGGAGCCATAAGAACGTGCTTGCTAACTTCACAGGTTTTAGCCAAGCGATAATTTACAAATATAACAATGTGACGATTACAGGCGAATATACCCTGCCCGATAATGTCACTATCTTAGGCGAAGGCGCACTTTATCATAACACCGCCCTTACTACCATCAGTATGCCTTCCTCGCTCACACAGATTGGCGCAAAAGCCCTCGCCAAATGTAGCAACCTCAGCGCCATTCAATGTGACGCTGTGCCAGCACCTGTTGTAGCAAACGCCAACGCCTTCAGCGAAGTTGACAAGACCATCCCGGTCACCATCCCCGACAATGCCGAAAGCTATTATTCTTACATTCACACCACGGGCTGGAATGAGTTTTCCAACTATCTTGTTTCTCTGCAAACAATTAAAGGTGCAGCCATCCTTGAACTGAACCACACGGCAGGCTATCAGCCTTCACAAGCCGTACAAGGCATCATAGCAGATTATTCAGCCCAAATCAATGCCGCCGAAGACAAGGCGACTGTCGAGACGCTCACACAAGCCGGCATCGAAGCCATCGTCGCGCAGATAGCCATCGACCGCGGACTGGTCAAGATTGGCAATCTGTATTACTTACTCGACAACGAACACCACACAGCCACCGTCACATACGGCGGACTTGAGGCCGACGGTTACGCCACAGCGGAATATACGGGCAGCATCACTATTCCCGCCACCGTGGAATATGAAAATGCCACATATAACGTGACGCTCATTGGCGAACATGCCTTCCAGAACTGCACTGGACTCACCGCCATCACCTTCCCCGACAACATAACGGAAATCAACAAATACGCTTTCTATAACTGCTCAAAGATAACGAATCTGGTCCTTCCATATAATGCATATTACATCCACAGCTACGCCTTTTCTTCTTGCACGGGCTTGAAAACCATGGAGTTGCCATACAAGATACAGGCTATCGATAATTTAGCTTTTGAAAACTGTTCTGCCTTAACGGCTATCACGAGCTTGTCGCCGGCACCAAGTGCATTAGGATACAGCCCTTTCAATGGCGTTAGCAAGTCGATTCCGGTCACCGTTCAGGGAAGCAGCCTCAATGCTTATCAACAAGGTCCATGGGGCGGTTTCACCAACTTCGTCACCAACACCAACCTCGACACCGCCAAGGCAAACGCCAAAAATGCCATCAGCACGGTTTTGGGTTCATATTATTCCGTAGATTATATCGGCAATCTCGCCTTGAATTTCTGTCAGCGCATTGAGGCTGCCACAACCGTCGGACAAGTGAACGAACTCCGCACCGAAGGCGTGTATGCCGTCACCTACGCCATTTCAACCTACCAGGAAATCCTCGGCGAAATGGGCGAAGCGTGCGACGACTGCCCTGCTGTGGAAGTCAAAAAAGGCGCAAAGACCATTAAACTTTACAACCCTGAGAAGGTGGAATTCCTGAAGAATTAAAAATTAAGGCAAACCGATTTCACAATCAAAATAAGCAAAACATTCAATGAAGAAGTTTTTCTTACTTTTCGCAGTCCTCTGCTGCACAATGGCAGCAAATGCACAGACACAGCCGGCCGATGAAATCTGGTACACTTCAACTGATGGACAGGTTATGTATCCGAATAATAGCAATGCATTTGGAGCCACAATCGTCAGAAACACCTATCAGGACGGCAAAGGCATCATCAAGTTTAATGGCACGGTGACAAGCATTGGAACCGAGGCTTTCTGGATGTGTTCATCACTTAACGGCATCACCATTCCAAACAGCGTGAAAAATTTTGGTTCTTCTGCATTTGCCAACTGTACGAATCTCACAGACATTGCAATCCCCAATGCTGTCGAAAGCATCGGAAATTACGCTTTTGCCTACACAGGTCTCACCAACATCACCATTCCTTCTTCGGTGACAAGCATCGTAATGACAGCTTTTGAAACATGTCAAAGCCTGACAACAATGATCGTCGAACATGGCAACACGGTGTATGACAGCCGCAACAACTGTAATGCCATCATCGAAACCGGAACCAACACATTGATTTCAGGATGCAAAAACTCCGTTATTCCTTTCGGTGTGACAAGCATAGGAGAATATGCATTCCGCAACTGTACGCTTGCAAACATTACAATCCCAAATTCAGTGACAACGATTGGAATATCAGCATTCCAATCTTGCAAGGCTTTGACCTCTATAGAAATCCCAAATTCGGTCACAGCGATTGAAAGGTATGCGTTTCGGGATTGTACAGCACTTGAATACATTATCTTCATGCCGAACACCCCTCCATCCAACAGTTCCTCCTCTTTGTTTGATTGGTTTAAAGACTGTTCGAAATTGTCAATCATCTATGTGCCTGAGGAAGCGGTGAACACCTACAAGGACGAGTTGAGTTCGTACGCCGACATCATCAAGGCAATCAACATAGAAGAAATCAAAGCCGCTGCCATTGCCGAAATCCAGAATGCCTTTGACGGAGAAACAGGCAGCGCATACCTGAACAGTCTCATCGCGGATGAAATGGCTGCCATCAACAATGCAACAACCATTGAGATAATAACAGAAAACAAGGTTGCCGCCTTGACCAAACTGAATGTCGTGGTTCCAGTGTATAAGGCTGTCAAGGCCGAAGCATTCGGCAACCTGCCTACCGAAGGCACCTCAGGATCATACGTCAAAGTGATATTGGGCGAAAAGACCGTCAAACTGTATAATCCTGAAAAAGTGGAGTTTGGAAAGGAATAAAGGCTCAAAAAGCCAGCTTGGAAAACACACGGAACTAGATGTAATTCGTATCAAAAATAATTGTAATTTTGCACCCCAATTAAAAAAAGGATTTATCACTAAATAAGAAAATGAAAAAGACATTAGCAATCATCATCGCAGCTTTAGGCTGCGCTACAGCTAACGCACAGGAAATCAACGCTGTCGTCACACGGCAAGGCACAACCAACAAGAATTGTTATCAGCTCAGCAGCCAACCTAACGTTATTTTTGGCGGAGGCAACACCATCACCGTCAAAGAAGGCGAAACCACAAAAGAGGAATACACGCTTTCCGAAAGCAACACGCTCACCGTACTTTTTGGCTCGGCTATTACTAACGAAACAAACGCTGAGAACCTTGTGGTCGCTCATCCAATCTATATTATGAACAACGGTAAACTCACCGTTTCAGGTACAATGGCCAATGCCAACGCCCAAAACCTCGTCATCGAAGACGGCGGACAACTAAGTTTCGATGATGGAGAAGTCAACGCAATCGTGAAAAAAGTCATTGCAGGATATAATGACGGCGATGGCAACTGGTATCTGGTAGCTTCGCCTGTCGCTGGCACCGATGCACCTGCCGGCATGATTGACGAAACCGCTGAAAACTACGACCTCTACATCTTCAACCAAAGCAGCGAAGATGGCAAGGAATGGAACAACTATAAAGTTCAATCATTCGACATCGAAAACCAAAGCGGCTACCTCTACGCTCACATGAATGGTGCAACCTTAGTGTTCGATGGCCGGCTCGTGGCAACAGCAGAAGAAAAGGAATTGGTTTATGACGGAACAGCACAATTTGCAGGCTTCAACCTTATCGGCAACCCTTACACCTGCGATGCCTATATTGACAGAGACTTCTATCGCATGAACACCAACGGCACAGAACTGATTCCTGCTTCGGGTGCAATCCATGCATTGGAAGGCGTGTTCGTTCAGGCTACTGCAACAGACGAAAGCGTCACTTTCAGCAAGGACGCTCCTGCCACACAAAACGGAATGTGCGCCATGACCCTCAGCCAAGGCACTGCCAACATCGACCGCGCCATCGTCAACTTCGGCAAAGGCGGAAGCCTCGACAAGTTCATGCTGAATCCAGCCCACACCAACATCCGTTTGGATAAAGATGGCGAAGAATATGCCGCCGTTTCGACAAACTCAACGAGCGGTGAAATCCCCGTCAGCTTCAAGGCAGCAAAGAATGGCAACTACACCATCACCGTCAACACCGAAAACGTGGAAGCCGAATACATGCACCTTGTTGATAATATGACAGGCATGGACATCGATCTGCTCGCCACACCAAGTTACAGCTTTGAAGCCAAGACTGACGACTACGCTTCACGCTTCAAACTTGTGTTCGGTGTCAAGGACGAAACCTCCGAAGCATCAGAAAACTTCGCTTACATCAGCAACGGCGAAATCATCATCAGCAACGAAGGCCGCGCCACCCTGCAGGTCATCGACGTAATGGGACGCATCGTCAGCAGCGAGGAAATCAATGGCGAATGCCGCATCAGCACCAATGGCTTGACCGCAGGCATGTATGTGCTCAACCTCAACGGCATGACACAGAAGATTGTGGTGAAATAAATGGAATACGAGACGCGAGGCTTCGGGGTCACGAGACCTCGAGACCTCGCAGCCTCGGAAACCAAATGAATTAAAGTTGAACAAATAAATACAAAATAAGATGAAAAAGTTAGTATTGACAATAGCAATCGTTCTTGGCATGACATTCTGCGCTTCGGCACAGTATTTCGACAACGGCAAAAACAACGGTCCGCGCCAAGGTGGTGGTCTGTTCGGCTATGGTGCCGTATGCGACGAATCCTTCTATGGCGCTGGCGGCATCGACAGAGATGGCGGCCTTCTGCCTATGCTCCCCTTGCACAACCAGCAAGGAGACCAGGATGCTCCTCTCGGTTCGGGTGCCTTGCTGCTCATCGGCATGGGCGCTGCCTACGCTGTGGCTAAGAAGAACAAGAAATAACATTTCCGTTCTAAAAACCCAAATCTCAAAAGCCTGGCCGCAAGGTCGGGCTTTTTCCTTTGATTTTTATCGAATCATATAAAACGCGATGCCAACTGGCAGAACGGAAAAGAAGGATTTTGAAAAAATCTCCATTATCCTAACTGAAAATCTACCTCAAAATCCCAACTGAAAATTGATGAGTGAACTATGGTTTTCTTTTTTCGACCGCGAATTTTACGAATTTAGCGAATAAGAGAATCCGCTTCGCGCATTCCTTGACTCGTCGAGAGTTTCCTCCTCTCTCTCCTTAATGAGAAAGCGAAGCAATATCAGTATGGATTTTTTGTAGGATTTTAAGTATGGATTTTGAGCGGAGCGACCCTAATCAGCGAAAGCCTTCGCTTATTTTTAGCAGGATTTTAAGTATGG
>CALGBV010000061.1 GCA_937884015.1 uncultured Bacteroidales bacterium | reverse complement strand
CCTTTACCTGGCTTAACGTGTTGGAAGTCAATGCAGAAATAAATCTTACCATCCATACGGATTGCACTTCCAATCTTTACATCTTGACTTAACATAGTATTTCTCTTTTAATTATGAATTCTAAAAAGCGGTGCAAAAATAGTGTAATTCAGCAAATTCTCAAAGGATTATTGAAAAAAATTGTAAACAAAGCACATAAATTCGTACTTTTGAAGCAAATTTCAAATACGTTTTATATGAAGAAACACAGTTTACCTTTGTTAGCCATGATTACCTGCTTACTCGTATCGTGCAACACGCAAAAGCCTGAGACAGAACCTCAAGGCAAAGAAAAAATCGGGCCAAAAGAAATGACCCTGCAATCGGATGTGATGACCCCGGAAGTGCTTTGGAGCATGGGGCGCATCGGCGAATCGAGCGTTTCGCCCGACCACAGTCAGGTTGTCTTCAACGTGACTTATTACAGCGTTGAGGAAAACCGCAGCGGCTCAACGCTTTACATCATGAATGCCGACGGCAGCAACTGCCGCGTGCTTTCCGATTCAAAAGTCAGTGAATACAGCCCGCAATGGCGTCCTGATGGCAAGAAAATCGGATTCCTTTGCGCTGAAAGCGGTTCTATGCAGATTTGGGAAATCAACCCTGACGGCACTGGCCGCGAACAGATTTCCAACGAACCTGACGACATCAACGGATTCCTTTATTCACCTGATTGCGCGCAGGTTGTGTTCTGCAAGGAAGTGAAACTCAACGAAACGGTCGCCGACATCTATCCTGGCCTCCCGCTCTCATCGGGCCGCATCAATAACGACTTGATGTACCGTCATTGGGACCAGTGGGTCGACACTTTCAGCCATCTTTTTGTGGGCAACATCAGTTCTGGCAAACTTGAAGCCTCTTTCGATGCCATGGCTGGCGAAAAATGGGAAGCTCCGGTCCGTCCTTGGGGCGGCATGGAACAGGTGCGCTGGATGCCTGACAGTCAGAGTTTCGTGTACTGCTGCCGCAAGAAAATCGGCAAGGAATATGCACTTTCAACCAACACCGACATCTACCAGTACATCATTCAATCCGGCGAATGCCGAAACCTTACCGAAGGCATGATGGGCTACGACATGAATCCCGTCATTTCGCCCGATGGCAAATACATGGCTTGGGAAAGTCAGGAACGTGATGGCTATGAATCCGACAAGCAACGTCTCATGGTCATGAACCTTGAAACCGGCGAAAAGACAGACTATTCCGCCAACTTCGACCAATGCTGCACAGGCTTCAGCTGGGCTGATGACAGCAAGACCCTTTACTTTATCAGTGACACTTACGCCACCGACCAACTTTATGCCTTGACCCTTGAAAACGGCGAAATCCGCAAGATTACAGAAGGCACACACAACTATGTTTCAGTAGCCTACGCTGGCGACAAGCTGATTGCCGGCAAACAAAGCATGAGTCACCCGACAGAACTTTTCAGCGTCGACCCCGCAACGGGCGAAGCCACACAAATCACCACCGTCAACGACAACATTTTCAACCAGCTCACCATGGGTAAGGTTGAAGAACGCTGGATTAAGACCACCGATGGCAAGGATATGTTGGTTTGGGTGATTTTCCCGCCACATTTCGATGAAAGCAAGCAATATCCGGCCTTGCTGTATTGCGAAGGCGGTCCGCAAAGCACCGTGAGCCAGTTCTGGAGCTACCGTTGGAATTTCCAAATGATGGCTGCCAACGATTATATTGTCGTTGCTCCTAACCGTCGCGGCCTGCCTGGTTTCGGTCAGGAATGGCTTGAAGAAATCAGCGGAGACTATGGCGGGCAGTGCATGGAAGACTACCTCAGCGCCATCGACGAAGTTTCGAAGGAGCCTTACATTGATGAAAACCGTCTCGGCGCCGTTGGTGCCAGCTTCGGTGGCTTCTCGGTGTATTGGCTTGCAGGTCACCACGATGGCCGTTTCAAGGCTTTGATTGCCCATGATGGCATGTTTAACCTTGATGCACAATATCTTGAAACCGAAGAAATGTGGTTTGTCAACTGGGACCTCGGCGGTGCATTCTGGGAGAAGGATAATGCCGTGGCTCAAAAGTCATACGCTCAGTCACCGCACCTCTTTGTTGACAAATG